>JBMYYO010000001.1:0-63116 GCA_049609505.1 Akkermansiaceae bacterium
TCGAGTGTTTTGAGTGCCATGTCATGCACGGCGTGGGCGAACTCATGCACGAGGATGTTTTCGTCATCGTAGGGGTCACCGGGGAAATTGAGCAGGTTTTCTTCGCCGCAACTCACGCAGGGTCGGTGAGGTGTGGGGCCGAGTCCGCGGGCGCGTCGGTTCCAGTAGGCGTGCGGTTTGAGATCAGAGTGCTCAGGCACATCGGCGGTGCGCTCGTCCCAGGCCATGATGGCGAGTCGCACCCGGTTTTTGCCGAGTTCGCGTAGGATGTCGGGTCGATTTTTTAACATCGAGTTAATGATCCATGCGCTTTCGTAAAACGCTTCATCACGCACCTTGTCAGAGCTGACGATGGGGAAGGTGTTTAGTATCAGGGCCTTTTTATAGGACTGCGCCAGCTTAAAGTCTTTGCGTAGTTGCTCAGTGACAGGTGCCACTTGCGGCTCCTTTTTGTCTTCAGCAAGGAGAAACCCGGAAGTGAGCGCGAGGCTGATGATGACGAGGGTATGTTTCATGGAAGATGTTTACGTTTAGCCGTGGTGGGATGTTTCTATCTCGGCGCGCCCATCTCGATCCATTCGCGCAATGCTTGTTGCATTTCTGGGGCGACTGTGGGCATAGGAAAGGGTGGCATACTTCCAGCGCGAATCATTCCTAACAAATGGCTTTTCTCGGGGTGCTTGGTGTTGATGGATTTCATCAATGATTCGTAAGTGGAGAAGTCATGTTTTGCATTTGCTGCGTGGCAGGTGATGCAGGCTTGTTTATGGATGATGTTTTGATTGATCCACTGGTAATTTAGTTGGCTCTTTTTGTAGGCGACGCTCGGCCCGACTGGTCGCTTCACCGTATCGCGCCCCGCCAGCTTATCAAAGTGTGCGATGATGTTTGCGTAGGTGTTACCATTGTTGTTTTTCTCCGGCACGACGAGGTGGGTTGGTTTCCCATCGGGAGCAGGCTCACCTTGAATGTTCTTGTTAGAAAACTTATTGATCGTGGCGTAGAGATCGAGTGTGAGTTTTTCACCTGTCACGGACTTAAGATCTGTATAAATCTGCGTGCACATCGCGGGGAGGATTTGAGGCACGTTGATGAATAGTTCTTTGCCGTCGTCTGAGAGATAAACTTTCTTCACCTCAAGTCGATCATGGCCGATCTTGCCGGGTTGTTTTACAGAATACTCGGGCGAGCCGTAGGTGTGTGCGGAGTCGATGTAATTCCATTGTTGGATGAATGTGCGTTTAATCGACACCGATTTTTGATCAATGGCCTGATTGAAACGAACCGATATGCCATTGCGGTAGGACTTCCATGATGTGGGAACCAGCGCCGTTTTTCCTGTGTATCTGATTCTGCTGAGGCTGCCTTCTGTTGTGGCAAAATCTCCCCAGCCATCCATGCCGATGACATAGACTTGCCCGTCTCTGGGGTTGGTGGCGAGCCGAGCAGTGCCGTTGGAAAACTCACCGGGGAGGAGCTGGAGGGCGGCTTGTGGGCTGCCGTGATTTGGGTCGCGTAGGATTTGGTAATAGCGCCCCGTGCCGTAGCTTAGTCCGAGGAGGCTTTTTCCTAACGGGCCAAACTTCTGACTATTAAGAAACAAACGACTTCCCGGTGAGTTATCTACGCCTCGTGGGAGGTAGAGGATTCTGCGGTTTTTTGAGACGGACTTGTTGTTTTCAGCGTGCTGTGATTCAAAAACCGAGCAGGTGCCATTGCCGATATTTCCCTCGGATGAATCGGATAGAGCAAGCCCATCCGAGCGCACTGATAGACCGAACGGACTCCGGCACGTGCCTGAAATTTTGTTGATCGTTTTGCCATCTTTGCTGATGCGGTGTACCCCGCTGGCGTGGCTGAGGTAGAGGTTTCCTTGAGCGTCCTGCTGCAGGTCATGGAGTCGGCCCGCAGGCAGCCCGCCTTTGACCAAGGGTCGAATCAAATCAGCTTCGCCATCGTTATTTTGATCATACAAACGAAGAACCTGATGCTGAGTGAGCACGTGGAGAACGCCACTAACAACTTCCAAACCCAGCGGTGAATTGAGGCCGGATGCGTAGCGTTGCCATGTGATTTTTTCTAACGATTGATCGAGGCCGGTGACTTTCCAAATGTCTCCTACAAGCGTCGATACGTAAGCCGTGCCATCGGTTGAAAACGCGAGACCACAAGTAGTCATTGGCGTGCCGTAGGGATTGTTGGCGGGCACGGGGATATCATCGATTTCGTAGGCCGTGCCACTGGCAGCAGGGTCAGCATTGAGGGTGCCTTTAACCGTGATGTTTTCAGTAAACAAGCGCTCCCCACCGAGGATGAATGATGAGAGCTTTGAAGGCTTTTCTTGGGGGTGTATAGTTTGCTTATTGATGATGGGAACGATCCACGATGACATGCTGATGCGGTCGCCTTTTCCCATCTTAGGAATCGATACCCTAACTCTGCCGCCTGTTACTTTGACCGTTATTTTAGCACCGTGGTTAGAGCTTTGAATGTGGTGTGTTAGAATCCTATCTCCACCATCTACAACAACTCTCCACAACCCTTCCTGCTGATGAATTTTGATGGTGGGCTGTTTCAATAGTTTGGCCTCCAAGGGCATGAGGAAAACAAACGGCGTCGTGTTTCCCATCGATTCTAATGTCCTTGAATAAACGGCAAGACCATCAACCCATTTCACAGTGGGGTGATCAAGGATGAGTGTTTCGCCGATGTATCTTCTGAAAATGACTTTGTCTTGATGGAGGTGGTAGCCATCGTTTGTGATGGGTAGGTTTTTCCCGTTCGGGTCAAGCCATTCGCTGCCCTTGTTGACGAGATAATCGCTTCCTGTGTGCGACATGCCAAAGCCGAGGCGATCGACCTGATGCGAGAAAGCATGGAGCGGTGCGCGGAGTTGGGCGTTGAGAACCACCTTAGTCATCGATGGAGATGATGATGAAAATAGGCAGAGCGACTGGGCGTTTTTATGAGAAATGCTGACATACTGATCGCCACGTGCATCGCGATTTGTAAGTCGGTAATACTTGGGTTCTGCAGTGCGGTTGAAGACGGTGCCCGAGAGCTTTTCATTCGTTCCACCCCAATGCCCACGCCTGCCACCTTCAAGACCTGGAAACGGCAGCAGTAGTGGGGAAAATTTAGAATTTGTTAGGTGAAACCGCGCTTGCCTAGCGTAGAAATCATAGAGCCTGTATCGATTGATTTCAGCACCAGCAAACCGATGTTGATCCCGCCCGAGACTTGTTTGAAAATGAGGAAGATCAGAAAGCGCGCCCCGCAGCGGCAAAGCATCATAAGGTCCTGCAAATGCCGGAGCAACATACAAAAAAGCGAGTGCAATAAGGCCTGTCTTCGTCCAACTAATCACAGTGTGCAGAATATGACATTGGTAGGTGAATACAAAGATTAGTTTTTCGGAGGAGTCGCTGAGTAGCGCAAGTTAGGCACTTCGGAGATGCCTGTTTTTGTGTGAACGACTGGGGAAAATGAAAACACCCACTTCCAGCTTGGTGCGCTTTTGATGAGGACTTTGTTCCAGCCTTTTTTGAGGTGAATTTTTGTTGGTGCGCGGCTGGTGTAGATCTCATTGGTGAAGGCAAACTCTTTACCCATCTTGCCGGGGTTTTTCCACTTGGGTGGAGCGATGCGTTTGCCATTGATCCAGATATTGCACTTCGGGTTGGCATTCCAGTTGCCTGCTTTGGCGACGCCCGCACGGTTATCGGATGAGGATGTGGTGTTGAAGCTGATCCAGGCTCCCACTTCCTGATCCTTGTCACTGTGGATGTAGGTGTTCGCCCAGACGACGTCTTTGCCTTTGCGCGAGGTGTTGAGGTGGCTGCTGAATCCGAAGAAATGTTTGACGTGAATCGCTCCGCCACGCAGAGGTTTTGTCCAGCGATAAACGTCATCGTTTTCGTGGTAGATGTCCTGAATGGTTCCTTCCTCAAGTGCCTTGACTTCACCATCGGCTACTGGGCCTAACAGACGCCACTCGATCGGGTGGGTTTTGACAAAGGGAAACGGCTTGCCTGAGAAAAAACGATCCCGATGCTCGGCGATTCGGTTTTCAAAGTCGGCGTAGGCTTTAAACTCGGCTGAGCCAACGGGCGGGAGTTTCGCCCAATAGGCGGACCGGTCTTTATCGATACCTTTCCACACCGCTTCCGAATAAGCGATCATTGCGGGAATGACGGGGTTGTTTGTTAGAGTGAGCCGGGGGTCGTCCACGCGGTTGTCTGGCCAGTGGGCGAGGATGCCGCCGAGGTGTTGTTGGTTTCCGTGAGGTTGGCGGCATGGCTGCTGGAAAAACATGCGCGTTGCGAAGTCGAGAGCTTCGAGGTGATTGACGTAGTTTGAGCGTGAATCGATATGGCGCAGGTGGCGGTGTGGCCGCGACTGCGCCCAGGTTTGTTGGATCTGGCGTTTGTCGCCTTTGACCGTCATGCCCTTGATCCAGCCGATGACTTCACGGTTGTTATCGTGCACAGCCTTGTGCAGCGCGGGCAAGTAGTCTGCATTCACTCGGTCAGTGGCGCGGTGTGCTTCATCGGTGCCGATGTGGATATAGGGCATCTTTTCTTTTCCAACGAGTGAGCAAAGTTCATGGATGAGTTCGACCATGGCTTTTTTCGCCTTGGGGTCGCGCATGTTTTTAATACCGATGCCTTTGCGGAAGGCATCCGAGTGGCCTGGAGAATCGAACTCAGGAATCAGCGTGATGCCGCGTGCCCAGCAGTAATCCACCAAGGCCACAAACTCCTTCTGGGTGTAGAACTTCCCTGGCATCCGTGTGAAACTGGAATCGGCGGTGAGTTTGGGATAAATCTTACTCTCTAACCGCCAGCCAAAATACTCTGTGACGTGGAAGTGAAACACATTCATCTTGTAGGCCGCCAATACATCAATCTGCATCTTGAGCTGCTCTAACGGCTGAAAGTTTCGCCCGACGTCGTGCATGAAGCCACGGATTTTGAAGGCGGGGTAGTCGTGGATTTTACACATGGCGACGGTGGTTTTTCCGTCTTTACGAACCATGAGTTGGTGTAGGGTTTGCAGCCCATGTTGTAAGCCTGCAACGGTATTGGCGATCAGTATGATGCCCTGTTGATTTACGACAAGTCGGTAGGCTTGATCGCTCTGGCCTTTCCAGAGATCGGGAGTTTTCACTTCGGCTAATCTTAGAGAGAAGTGCATTTTCGACTTAGAATCATGGGTGAGTCCATACTTTAGCGAAAATTGGTTGAACTCCTGAAACAATTGCTCCGAACGAAGTGGTGTATTTTTTAAAAGATTGCTATTGGGTAATTTCATTTTCACAGGCACCAACTCGATGGTTTCCCCTTGCCACTCTATGGCCTGAGGCATGGGAAGAAGCGAGGGGCGAGCGGAGTCAACGGCAGCATATGACGCGATGGCACTGCTGAAAATTAACAACAAGAAGAGAAACGAATAGACGTAGCGGAACATAAAATTAATACTAAAACGGTGAGCAAATGAGGCAATGATTACCGTGCTGGTTGGTTATGCATACCATGACTTACCGAGCCAAATTATCTAACGAAATCTTCTGAAAGATCATATCCGCTGCGGATGATTCGTAGAGGGTGCCGATAGTTTTTTCATCAATCAACACCAGCGATGAGTAGGCGCCGCCTTTGGAGTCGAGTAAGACGTGGTATTTTTCTGGCCAGGTTTTTCCGTCGTCGAGGCTCATTTGAATGGTCATTTTTGAGCGGCCTTTTTTGTTGTTAGGGTTGGAGAATAGGAGGACGTGTTTTCCTCTGGGGTGCTTGAAGCTGATGAGCGATGCCATGCAGACTGGCTCGGGCAGGGCGCTATGATCGGCGCTGTGTTTGCTCCACGTTTTACCAAGGTTGGTGGTGGTGGAAACGGCGCGACCATTGGTGTCTGATTTGTCCTTTCGGTTGCGGTTGTCACGCATGTTCAGCATCAGAGAACCATCGGAAAGTTCGGCGACGGCGCACTCGGTGGTATTGTCACGGGCGTGGCTGGAGACGTGCCAAGTTTTGCCATGGTCCTTGCTCCAGGTGATGTTAGAAAACGGGCGACCTTTGGCATCGCGACCTTGGGTGGGCATGACGAGCGTGCCGTTTTTCATGGTGATGCCATTGCCAGGGGCGGGGGCAAACAGATACCATGATGGGTCTTTGAGTTTCTCCGTCCAGTTCTCGGGTTTGCTCCATGTTTTTCCGTGGTTGTTAGAGCGCACTACCATGAATTGGGTGGCTTTGTGGATCGAGTGCCCGGGTTCTGAGCCTTTGCCGCTCCACTGGTGGGTGCCAGGTTTGCCGTGGGTCCAGCAGGCGGTGACAAAGATTTCGCCTGTTTTGGAATCAACGAGTATGCCGGGGTCCGAGCAGCCGTTTTCTTTTTGTGGCTTACCGCCATACTCGCCCATGTCCATGATCGGGACGGGATCAGCCCATGTTTGTCCGCCGTCTTTGGATACCGAGAGGCCGATGTCCATGTGCTCTTGCAGGTCCTTGCGCGAGTTATAGCGCATGTCGTAAACGGCTAACAGATCTCCGTTGTTGGCGCGGGCTATGGCGGGGATGCGGAAGGTGTGGCTGTTGTGCTGGCCGCGTTTGTGGATGGTGTAGGCGAGGCGCGATGGTGAGAAGTTTTCTGCTTGAGGAACTTTTAAGTGATCTCCGTCTGCAAAGGTGAATTCAGTGATTTGCAAACCGATCCGATGAAGTAGGTCAGCGCCCTTTTTTGTTTGAACCACTAACTTACAGGTGTGGTTCCCGGGGGGGATTTTGGTTGATTGCGTCAGGTTGACGATCCCTTTGTTTGGCTTGGAAGCTCCCATGGCGAGATCGCCTGCACGACGATCCATGAACACGGCAATTTCTTTCAGGTCAGCAAGATCAGTAGTGCCGCTGGTGTTGATTTTAATGCCGGTGAGAACCCGAGGTTTTTGAGTTTTGAAGTTAAAACGCATCACCACAGTGGGCTCACCATCGTTGAGGACGGGCAGGGTTTGGGTAGTGGCCTCGAAAGTTGCGGCTTTCAGATGGCTCAATGAGAGTAGAAACAGAGTGGTTGTTAGGTATTTGTTCATTAGATCAGATTATTGGGAAACTTTGAGTCGCATGAAGACGCGTGCTGCCGGGTTGGCAGGTCGCCACGAAAGGGTCTCTGTGCCGTTGCCATTATGCACGCGATGCACGAGTTCGATCAACGATTGATCGCCAGGATCGGCAACCCAGTTGACGAGATCAGTGGAGATTTGAACAATGCCTTGCACGTTGCGCGCGCTGAGGTCTCTGGTGTAAATGATGCCAAACTCGCCGGAGGAAAGTTCGTGACCCAGGAGCTCGGAGCCAGAGGTGGAATCGGTGTCGGATGTTCCGAAAAAATATTCCACCAGCGCCTTAATGCCATCATTGTCATCATCTGCGTTGGCGGTGCTGCTGAAGTCGATGCCGCCGTCGCTTGCAGGAGTGCCACCAATAGCGGCGCTGGGCTTCCAGTTGAGCGCATGGCTGTGATCTGGGTTCGATGCAGGGGCGTTGAGAACGAGTGAAAAACCATCGCCATCGGCCGCCGTCGGCCATGGTAATTGATCGTTGTAGATGAATGATCGGATCGTGCTGCCATCGGCTGCGGTGAGTTTGATTTCCTCACCATCATTGCTCAAGCTACCGCTGAATGTTCCCACGATACTTGAAGCAGGGACCGACGGATAACGGATAGAAAAAGCCGTTGGATTCTCGACAATAACAATGCGCTGGCCGGGCGCGAGCTGTGTGATGTTTGCCGTGTTAAAATCAAAGGTGACGCCGCTGGTAAACGCCACATTGGTGAGTTCAATAGAGCTGTTACTGATGTTGAGTAATTCGATAAACTCAAAGTCCTTACGACCATAAATCCCACCCGGGTCTTCGGCGGCCGTGGGGGCTGCGGGTCGATAACTGAACTCGCTAATCACCAGATTGGCCCCACTGGCGGGAACCCCCACAACAAAGGTCGCTTCATTGAGGGCTGACCACTCACCGTCGGAGAGTGTGCGGGCGCGTATGATGCCGGATGATGCAAGCTCTGGCGGGTTGGCGTTGTTATATACGAAAGCTGCGGGGTTTACATTGCCGCCGGGGAGCCGTGGATCGCTGCCGTCTAACGAGTAGTAGGTAACGCCCGAATCGGTGGTCATTGTTAGAGTGTAGTTGCTAGCCACCTCGCCGCCGTGTTGGGAGAAAACGGGAGCGTCCACATCAGGGTAAAGGTTAGCCCCACGGAGATGGGCTAGGCAGACATCGCCACGTGTGCTCAGAAAGGTCATGATCCGGTTTAATTCTGGGAGCCAATCTGATTCATAGGTATAGGGCGGATTCTTCCGGACATCTCCCCAGCGAGCGGATTCTGCACGCATTGCTAGGCCCGCTTCATCGGCGAGTGCTTGCAGCCTATCTTGTGAGGCACTTGCTGTGAGCGCGCCATCATTGAATAAGGCACGGTGGGCGCGATCTGCAAAAAGCATTCTGAACTCAGCGCTCTCTCGTAGCTCGCTGTAGATCCTAGCCGGGGAGTTAGCGTTGCTTTTCCCCGTGTTGTTTGTCGAGGTGAAACCTTGCTCGGCATCCCAGATAAAAAATTGATAACCTCTTACCGGACTGTATGCCCCATACCAATTGTTAGGCAACCAGTCGGTGGTGCCGCCATACATGTTGAGCAGCATGTAATCTATCAGGCTGATCTCATCCAAGTTGGCGATCACTTTGTTGTAATCCAGTGGGGTATCAGCGGCATCACCATAGACTGTGTTCCATGAATCAATATTGCCATCGACAACCTCAGGTGGGGACTTGTGCTTGATGACATCCCAATCGGACTCACTTCCTCCCTGATGCTCTGATTGAAACGCGGCGTCTGGTCGTTCGTGAAGGTTGTAAACACCCCAGTAGAGGCCGTTGACGTAGAGGTTGATGTATCGGCCCGACGCAGCGGGTTGGCCCATGTCGCGCTGTGAGTTTCTCGCCCACTGGTCGCTGAGGTAGAGAGCCTTGTCACTCTGTGAACTGGCAGAAATCGTCCATGCGTCATTGAATGTGGCGCGTAGAACTAGCGTGTTGAACCGCTCGACCTGTGAGTCTGGAAACAGAGGGTGCTCGAGCTTGCCCACGCCGTATTGTTTTTTGAAAATAATACGGAACGAATGCTTGGGCGTGGACCACGGGCGGCGCGCAGCTGATCCTTGAATACGGATACCAGCGTTTTCTTGAAACCCGCTGGTGCCATCGGGGTGGATCAACTCCACCGAAGTAGGCCGCTCCCAGAGAGAGCCGTCTTTAAGTGAGTTCGAGTAAATCCCCGTCGTTGGATCGAAGAGGTCATCCTGATCCATAACAATCGACATCGCCGGCAAACTATTGAGAGCCTCGGAGAGCTGTGTGGTTGTCGCCACGCTCGAATCCATCTCATAATCAGCCACTGTGAAAAAATCATTTTGCGTTCCCCAGTCGGTAGGAAACCCCACTGGCTGTGCAGGCTGATTAGCCACGTGCGCAGGGAAAATGTAAGTTTGGGTATCGACGTTGGTGGGGATATACCCATCTCTAACAGCGATGATTCTAAGAATCGTGGTTGTGGAAATGGGAATGGTTGCCGTGGGTGGTGTGAAGGCATCCGCAGGCGGAACTTGTGTGCCGTTGGTCAAGGAGGGTTCGGAACCATCGGTGGTGTAAATCAACGTAGAGCCTGAGTCTTTACCAGCGATGACTTCATTGAAAGAAGCTGTGTAAATTCCTCTGGGAGAGGCAAAGGTGGTATCTGTTAGAATACCATCGAACGCCTCGCTATTAGAAAATCCTGGCGTGGGGTTTGGGATGAATCCGATGGCCGCCGTAGAGAAATCAATCGCTACCATGCCCGCCAGTTCAGCCGACATCAAAAAGTCCGAGCTGCCGGAGTTAATATTGAGCATGTGGATGGCAAGAACGTTGGTGCCTGTGACAAGGGAGTTAAGATGGGCGCTCAAATCAAACGCAACAAACTCAAGAGCCACGCCATCCACATGAGATCCCGTTGCGCTGGACTCCCAGTCCAGATCGGCGGGTTTGTTGGCCTCGGCGACTTTGACTCCATTGAGATAGGCGACAAATCCATCATCGTATTTTAACTTCATCACCAATGAGCTAAGAGCTGACGCATCTGCTACGCTAAACGGAATGCGCACGTAAGCCGTAGTGGTTCCTGATGGGAGTGTGGTTGAAATTTCATCTGAAAAACTGGTCGATGACGAAGGGTTGTCCTCGTAACCGATCCCCATCGTTGCCGCGTCCCAGCCGTTGTTGTTGAAACCAATCGCCGTCCAACTGGTGCCGAGGGTGCCGTTGATAGGGATGTGGTAGCTGATCGGGCTGCTTGAATCTAACAAAACAGATTCTGAGGTAGGTCCTGCACCAGAGTAGCCGTAGGATATGTCCGTTTTTTGCTCGGGATAGGCGGGTGAAAACTCGGAGGCGATTGTGCTGCCGTTGGGCTTGACCAGTGCGAGGTATTCGCCGCTGCTTGATAGTTTGAAATTCGCGTGCAGTTCGTTGCCAGCAACAGCGCGGTTTTTTTCAGAAGCAAAAACCACCAAGTAGCCGCCAGGGTTAAGGCTAACAGCGGGAAAGGTCCACTGTGAGAGCTGCCCAGAGTCATCCGTTAGATGCCATCCGTTGAGGTTAACTGCAGATGCACTTGGGTTATGAATTTCAATCCAATCACTATGATCTCCATCTTCATCGGTTAGGCCGGAGGAGTTTGATGCTAGGAATTCCGTGATCAGCAACTGGCCCTTTGAGAGAGGAGACAGCAGGATCAAGCCTAGCAGGACAGATGTGATGTTAGATTTCAATGAGGAGCTTATTTTTTCTTCAGCGCTTTAGGCGTGAACGTGTATTTGACGGGGTCAAACTTGAAGGAACCTTTGCTTGGCACCGCATTGCGCCAATCTTTGGAGACGTGTTTCTGCATGGCGGTGATGATGGGTTTGCTGGCTGGTTGGTTGGCGAGATTGTTCCACTCGTGGGGATCGTTGGTGTGATCGTAGAGCTCTTCATCGCCGTTAGCGTAGCGGATGTAGCGGTGAGTATTGGTGCGGACGGCGCACTCGCCTTTGTCGCGTTGGATAACGATGGCTTCTTTCCATTTGGCTTGTGGGTTTTTCAAAAGAGGAGCGAGGCTTGTTTCATCGAGGATTTGTTTCGGTTTGGGGAGTTGGCAGAGGTCGATCAATGTGGGATAGAGAGACAAGGTGGAAACGGGGACGTCTGTGCTGACTCCTGCTTGTTTCACCATGGGGCCAGCAACGATGAACGGGATATTGGTGGCATCTTCCCAGAGCGTCCACTTGTGCCAGTGGTTTTTTTCTCCGTGATGCCAACCGTGGTCGCTCCACAGAACGATGATGGTATTCTTTGCGTGTGGGGAATTTCTAAGAGCATCCAAAACACGACCAATCTGGGCGTCGGCAAAGCTGATCGATGCCAGATAGGCCTGCAGTGCCTCTTTGTATTTCTTGGCATTGGTGATGGTTTTGTAGTCGCGTGAACGGGTGGTTTTTTTGCCCGATGGTGGCACGTCATCCAGATCATCTTTCTTTAGCCCGCTGGGTATTTTAATTTGATTGAGCGGATAGAGATCAAAATAATTTTTAGGTGCATACCACGGGAGGTGCGGGCGGAAAATTCCGCAGCCGAGAAAGAACGGTTTGTCAGCCTTGTAGGACTTGATGAAGTTGACCGCGTAGTCGGTGGATTTCGGATCGTGGTAATCATAGCCATCCGGTAGGCTTCCCCAGTCAAACTCATGCCTGCTGATTTTCATACCGGAAATAGGATGAGGCTTGGGCCGCGTTGTTTTTCCTTTGTTAGGGTAGGTGCTGCGCGGTCTGTCCCACGGGTCTTCCCAGTCGATTTCCTGAAAATCGTGCCACTCATCCGGCGGTGTGAACCCCGCGGTGTGGTGGGCTATTTTCCCCGCACCCTGCACTTGGTAGCCGTTGTTTTTAAAGTGCTTGGGAATGGTGACAAGGTCCGGGTGATTGGGTCTCACCCACTGGTGGTTACTGTAGATTCCGAGTCGGGATGGCAGCTGGCCTGTTAGGATCGATGCGCGACAAGGACCGCACATTGGGGCAGGCACATGGGCATTGGTAAAAAGACGACCCTGTTTGGCGAGCTTATCGATATTTGGCGTGTGAACTTTGCCGGGATAATCCTTGTTGAGGCAACCGACCCATGCCCGCATGTCATCGACGGCGAGGAACAGCACATTGGGTTTTTCCCCAGCAAGGCATAGCGGGGTGAAACACAGATAAAGAAGAGTGCGTTTAAACCAGATCATGGTGCTTGGCTGCTCGTCACGATGAGACGTGCGAAAAATGAAGAGAGCGGATCGTCTGATGTGAGCGTGTAAGTGAAGGTATTGGTAGTGTCATCGAACATTTCGCTGCTGTTGGAAATGGTTACATCGGGAATGGGCATCGTCCAATCGGTTAGGTTCTTTGAGAACTGGGGTTCCAGTGTTAACCAGCTCGGTAAATCCTTTTTGCGAAACCGAAAAATGCTGGATGTGGCGCTCGTCGTTTGAAACATGAGTAACGGTTTAGCTGAGCTATCAATAGGTGAGCTGCCGGTTGTGAACTCGATTAAATCATCGTAGCCATCATGATCAAAATCTCCCGTTCCAAGATCGTTGGTATTTCCAGAAACCATGCGCTCGTAGGAGTCGGGGATGTTGTCGGAATCGGCATCGTGTTGGGTGTAATTCGAGACAAAGTTTGCGGGTGCGATGACGGAGGGGCTGATGCGGACGAAGTCGATATCGCCGATAAAGTCACGTGATGAACTTGCGTTGAATTTACCAATGCTGAGCGGCTGACTGTTGGCGTGCGTGCCTGTGGTGGTGTCTGGAACGTCGCTGATGAGAATGCCATCGACATAAATTTTGAGTCGTTTGTTTGTGCCGTCTTTGACTGCGGCAATTTGATGCCAGTTGCCATCATTGACAGTTGTCGTTCCAGTTGAAACGAGGGCTTCGCTGGTATTGTCTGATACAAGAAACCGCACATGACCCGCCGTCTCAACACGTAACCACCACGATGGCTGGTTCGCGCCGAGATCCTTGGCAACGATCGCACCTGTGTTGCTGGTGCCGTTCGGAATACGAATCACAGCTTCTAGGGTAAATGAGTCATCGCCTGCGAAGTCGAAATTGTTTTCGGTGAGGTAATCTTCAATGGACAGGCCACCGTTGTCAGTAAATTTGAGTGCCTTGCTGTTATTGTAATTGGGCGATCCAGCTAGATAACTGAATGCGGCATCGGGCGTAAGATGGCGCTTGTTGTTAGATGGGTGGATGTCGAGCAGGCTGGCGCTACCCGTTGTAGCTGTTTCGCCGATTGCTTTTTCTTCAAAGTTCCAGAATGCTGCGCTTGGGTTTTCCGCTACTGGATCGGGCGCATCGAGCCATTCCTCATTGACACGGATGAATTTGATCGCGCCGTAGTTGTTTGTTTCGGCAAGAACACCGAGGTGGTCAGTGGTCGTTTTCACCATATCGGAGTAAGCGAATGCTCCGCCTAACAGGAGTTTGGGTTGTGACCAAGTGGATGTTTCATCCGAGCTGCTCCAGATGGAGCCATTGTTGCGCGAGCCGCCATTGGGGCAGGAAAGCAGAATGCGGTTTGTGGTGTCGCCCTCGTCCGTGGATTTGAACCGCAGCAGTGATCCCTGCACGACGGGTGTGACAAAGTGGGCGTTGCCATTATAGGGGAAGGAGTAGCTTGCTCCGCCATCATCGGAATAGGCTTCTGATCGGGTGCCAGGGTCGCTGCCGTAGTCTCGCGAGTTAATGTAGAGGCGCGATCCACCATCGCCTGCCGGGGTGATGAGCTCGACGAGTGTGGTTTCGTTAGGGGCGGCGCCGTTGATGCCGTCTGTCATCGCGGTCATTTGCCAAGTTGCTCCGTGGTCATCCGAGTAAACTACCTGTGCTCCGAACGATCCGGCGTCCTGGCCATTATTGCCGATGCGGTGATTCGCGGGGATGACGAGTCGGCCCGCTTGGATGCCGCGCTTGAGTTGCACGCCGTGGCAGGGGCCTGTGGCATACCAGCCCCAGGCGGGAAGTTTGACGTTTGCGGTGATTTCTGTTCGTGCGGACCACGTCAGGCCGCCATCGGTGGACTTGGTGTGATAGACCGTATCATTGTTTCTGCAAAACAGCAGATGGATGTGCCCCGTGGATCGATCCACGACGGGGGCGGGGTTTCCAATCGTGATGGTGGCGTTATTTCCCTCCTCCTGCACCGGGATCAGCGCGCTCCATGTAGCACCTCCATCGCTGGAGCGTTTGAGTACAATATCAATGTCGCCATGGTCAGCACTGGAGGTTTTCCGGCCTTCACAGAATGCCAGCAAGGTGCCGTCGTTTGCTCTAACAATAGCGGGTATGCGATAGGTGTGATACCCCTCCGTGCCTGATGTGAACACAGGTGTGATCGAATACTCGGGCGCAGCAAACAGAGAAGAAAGACCAAGGGCGGTCATCCAGGCTGTAGCGAGAGGTTTCATAAAAGTAGATATTGCAAAGAAAAAGCCCCTGCCCTGATGAAGAGCCGAGGCTTTGCAGATGGAGTAGGTGGGTGAAGGCAGCCTACTTACGGCGACGCAAGATCAGGGCAAGGCCACCAAGACCGAGAAGGGCTGTGGAGGATGGCTCTGGAACGGTAGTAAGGAACTCAGCAGGTGTGAGCGCGGTGTCGCTGACGCGGAATTGATCCATGATACCGGTAAACTCCTGATTTTCAGCTCCGTTGTAGCTACCTAGTCGGAAGTCGCTAAGGGGATCAAGCATGGTGGCTGGGAGGGTTCCGATGTCTGCATCAGTATTCGTGTGGACGAGGGCACCATCTACATAGGTACGAACTTCACCATTCGGGCCGTCATAGACGAGGGCAATGCTATGGTAGTTTCCGTCGCCTTTAGCCGATGAGATATCGATTGTGCTGCCAAATGCACTGACAGCATCACCAGCACCAATCGCATACTGGAGATTGCCTCCGTCCTCACGGATCCAAATCTGATCTCCACCAGTTTGACCCATGATACCGTTGCGGGTTTGAGAAGTGTTATTCCAGTTGAGAACTGCCTCTAAGGTGAAACTGCCGGTGGCACTACCATCAAGCTCGAAGTAGGGGCTGACTGTGGTGGTCGGGCCGTCCCAAGCTCCTGGGATGCCATTCAAGCCGTCACGAATGAAGACATAGCCATCACCCGTACCTGCTGCGTTGTTGATGCCTGTGCCTGTGGGTGTGGCAACGACAGCGCTGCCGGCTCCAGCTGTCTGACCAAAGAATCCGTGGTAACCGTTACCCGAAGTGTCCTGAATGCGGTCACCATCGGTGACGTTGACACCTTGAGTTAGGTTTGAGAAGTTAACCTCGAGCACGGTTGCCGCGTGGGACATGCCTGCCGTCGCTGCGAGTGCTAGAAGTGTGTTGGTTGTCTTTTTCATAATTATTATTGTGGGATTTGAGTGAGCAAGAAAAGCAAAGGTGCTTTTGATGATTACTTTTACAAAAGCTCCACCGGTATTGGCAAAGATTTACGAGTGGTCTTTTTTTAGACCAGTTTGGGGAGGCTCTACACCGCTGAAGCAACAGTTTTACCAGGGTTGGCTTCTGGCACGAGCAAGCAGGGTCTGGAGGCTGATCCCGAGCTTGGGCTGATGATCAGTTTTGCCAGTTGGCTGATTAAGCGATCACCTACCGTGTAGCTCACTGGGGCTGGGCTTAATCGGCTGAGTAGGACATCATGCGATAGGGAAATGATGGAAACATCTTGCGGAATACGAATGCCGCAGGCCATCAGGTGAGTGAACGCAGTCACAAAATGATGGTGATTGAGAACAATCAGCCCGGTGGGTCGATGAGGGGAAGCCAAGAGCTTATCGAGCTCAACAGTGAGGCGATCAACGTGGAAGTTGTGGTTTAATACCACTGGGTTAGGCAGTTTCTCACCATGGTGCGCTTCAAAAGCCTCGTGCATACCCACAACAGCCAGATCATCGCCTGCGAGCTGGGAGCGGAAACGGATCAAGCCCAATCGCTTGTGGCCTTTTCCTAACAACATGCCCGTGGCGTGACGGCTCGCGCTTTGGAAATCGATGTCAATGTTAGGCAGGCGGATGTTTTCAAAAAGCGACCCCAGCACGGTCGCCCGGATCGCATGTTCGGAAAACCACCGCTGAATGTGCTCAGGGCATTGATGGAGAATCCAGTGCGCATCGGCATGATCACGCACCAGCCTCGACAAGGTCTTTGCCGAGGATTTTTGTTGTTTGAAAACGGGAGACGACACTAGCTCTACAGTCATCTTTGCCTTGGAAAGATGATACCTAAGCTGGGCAAGCTGCTCAAGCACCAGAGGGGTAGCCTGGTGGGCAGGTTCTGGAGTGAAAAAGACAACCGTTTGTGATACAGCACTCGCTTTCTTGTGGGGGTGCTTAGTGATCTGCCTCCGTTTCGATGGCTCGGCAGGCGCGAGAATTCCCTCTTGGGTTAGTCCCTCTAGCGCACGCCTCAGGCAGGCACGACTGATCATTAGCTCACTAGCTAGTGTTCTCTCTCCAGGCAAAAACTCAGACCACTCGCCGCCGATAATGGATCTGCGGATGATATCAACGGCCTGGGAGACTTTGCTGGTGGGCACTTCTTTCATAGGAGAGAGCAGCTAGTTATTGGGGAGATCAATTTTGTAACATCTCACCTGCAGTGGCCCGAGCCAGCCGTAGAGGTGGTGGTTTTTATCATAGTGTCTCTTCATGGAAAACATTTCTCTAACAATAGCGTCTTTGGCGTATTTTGTGGATTGAAACTTAATGGTATCGCTACTTGATGAATTACAGATAAAGACATACGTGCTGCCCTCGTAATGATATTCTGATACTGTTAGGGCGGGGAACTTGAGAGCCTTTTCCTTCATCTCGTCTTCGCTAGACGTGCGGGATTCAAGGTTGTTTTTAGATCCCTTTACCATGGCAATCTCCTTAGGTCCGCTGAGGATGGAGAGCGGGTATTTATTTGTCTTTTTACCGTGGAGAAACACCTGACCAAGCTTGCGAGAACCAGTTAACTCATTGGCTAGGTGTGCATAGCTATCATACCAAAGCTGCCATGTCCGGCTTACCTCTCGGCGCGGGAATAGCGACCATATAGCGACTCCTTTTCCACCACACATCAGACCGAGATAAACATCATGCCGCGTCCATTTAGGGATCAGGTGATCGTGGGCAGGGTCTTTTGGATCTGCGCAGAGCTCGGGCATCACGAGGGGTGTGCGTTTTCGGCCATCGGCTTTTTCAAGTGCGGCTGCGGCTTCCGTTTGCTGCTGCATAGACCACTTGATCCACACACGAGAATTCTGGAATCCGGCGAGGTTACAGTAGAATCCCTTACCGATGATATCTTGGTATTTTCCTGTTTCTGTTAGAGAAGCGGCATTGCGGTGGTTAGGCTCATACATCCAGATTGGCCGATTGTGAGGATCTGCAGCACGGATAGCGGCCGTGGCGATGCGTAAGTAGTCCAACTCATTCTTACGCCAGTGGCGCAGCTCTTCTGGGCCGAGATACCACCAGCAGATGGATTGGTTATCGACCACGGCTTTGACCTGTTTGGTGATCTGATCGTGAATTTCTTTCTCACTCAAACGAAGTGGTTTTTTCGAGAGGAAGTCCATCTTGATAGAAATGAGGTAAGGGTAGGGGAGCCCAGCCTCCTGCGCGTGCCGGAGAGGAGCCTCTTGCTTTCCATAGCTGGGGCCAGCAACACTAAACCCAAACCCTGCATCACGAGCAGGCACCCCTGAGTAGCCCATGAAGGGGAACGCCTTTCCTTGTGGATAAACCTGCTGGTTTGCTGCGATCTGCTGGTTTGTTGAGGAAACTTCCTCCTCTGAGGCGGATGCGGACTGCTCTGCGGGTGGTCGGTTTTTACAAGAACTAAGCAGGAGGGAACTACCTATGATGAGGCATGTTAGGTAAGTTGTTGAGAAAGACATAATGGTGGGTTTTCTTGGGTTCTAACACACTGCCGCGCGGCCTGAATGGGGGGCGTTTGTAGTGCCTCTTTGATCATGCAAAACTTGGTTCATTCTGTCGAATAAAACTAAGGACGCACACCAAACACATCCACAGCACGGAGGTGGAGATGCTCAGGAGTGTCACGTTTTAATCCAAGCTTGAGATAACGGGCGGTGATTGGTTTTTCTAACAACACGCCCCAGCTTGCCGATGCTTCTTTTGCGGTCCACGCTTGGGTCCATGTTTTTTGATCGGTCGATGTCCAGAGGGTGAGTGTTTCAGCCCGCTGCTGTGAGCTGTTTCTATTGGCGATTTGTAGTGCTTTCACTTGGTAGGCCGCATGGAGATCAATGACGATGTGCGCGTCTTTTTCCTTATCGGTATGAAACGCAAATCCTTTTTTCGATAGAGGGCCTTTGAATAATGAAGCGTGCTGTGAGGGGTCATCACTGGCGGCGGATGACATGGTGAAAGTGGCGTTGTCCCGACTGATGTTTTTGCCGATGTTTTTGCCGTAAAGCTTAGAGTTAATCGGCACTGTTTCGCGCAGTGGAAGACCGGCTACGCGAATCCCATAGCGCAACATCGCTTTGCCATTGGCTCCCTTGGGGTCTGCCTGATGGGCTTGCTGGAAGGTTGTCCAAGCGGCGGGAAGTTTACCTTCGGTTGCGAGGGCTTTTCCTTTAGCTCCGAGAATCAAACAACGCTGCTCGGGCGTGTGATGGGAGCTGGCGAGCATTTTATCAATTTCTAACAATGCATCTGCTGTCTTGTCTCCTTTGATCAACCCCGTGATATGGCGGACAAATTCCCAATTCCGAAACGACAGCCGTGCTTGGCATCCGGTGGAGTCATTAGGGTCAGCCTTCTTGAGTTGCTCGATGATTTTAGGTTCGTTTCTTAGGCCGAGATCGACGAGTTCTACCAATAGCCTAAGCTCTTCTTTAGCCTTCTTCTCACTCCGAGCCACGGCGAGATCTGCGATCAGTTTGTCGCGTTTGTTAGAGAGAGTGGAAATGTGATTGATATGTTTCGCTAGCGCTGCTGGGGAAGTGAGAATGCGGAGTTCTCGGCCTTGGTAGTTCTTGAGTAGGTGCCCATCAGAGCCGTAGATTTGGATGGCGGGATAACTTCTAACCGTTTTGCCATTCCACCCTTTATGGGTTTTGGCCTGTGCCTTGGCGGCTTCTTTATCGAGGTGCTGCTTCACCTCAATCTGAGTGAGAACCAGGGGTTGCTTGAGCGATTGAGAGAACCCTTGGTCTTGCCAAATTTTCTGACCGAATATTTTGCTGGCTGGGTGCCATGAGCTGCCGTGGATAAAAACGGCGAGAGCGCAGCGCGATTTTTTTGCCTCAGCGAGAGCCTCAGCAAAGGTGTCCTTTCTTACTGGAGCCGCGCCCGCTGCTCCCAGAAGCAGCAGGATGATGAATAGTGAATAGTGAATAGTGAGTGACATGGGTGGAGTGCTAATTCTGTTTCTTGCCGTAAACGTGGAACATGTGGAAGTGCAGCGATGGCTGACCCTCATGGATGACGCGGACGTAGCCGGCGTTGATTTTCCGTTTTGTTAGGTCAACACGATGGATTCGGGTGTGTTTCTTGAAGGTGTGGAGATCTGTCCACTCCTTGCCATCAATGGATGACTGTAGCTTGGCGTTAACCATTCTAGCAAACTGACCATTCCTGGTGACGATAACCGCGCCGGAGAGTTGGCCGTAGTTTCCTAACTGCACGGTAGCGGTGGCGGGCTTGGTGGAGGTGTGGAAGTCTCCGCCATGTTCCTCGATCACCCCCCAGTGGCGAGCGGGTGCGTCCCAGCGGTTGCCGGGCTTCGGAATAGCAAAAGTGCCACCAGAGCTGAGAAGAATACCGGGAAACTTCTCTGTCTTCACCTTGCTGGCGGGGTAAATTTTTGCGGTGAGTTTGCCGATGTATTGGAAGGTTGCCTTATCGCCACGGCGCGCGGCATCAGGCAGGATTTTCTTGGCGAGAGATTCGATGACTTTGTTATAGCTGCCCGATTTTCCCTTGGAGAGAACCTTGCCAACGGATGCGAGGAAAGTTTGTAGGCGCTTTTCGTCTTTCCCAATTCTCTCTAACTGGGTGGCAAGAATGTCGCCTGTGAAGAGGTTTTTTTCCGCATGGGCTGAGAAGACTTGGGCCATAAACTGATCGCCTGCTTTGACATCTTTGCCGAGAAGTTTGAGCTGGTGTTTCAGTGCTCTGCCGTAGTCCCAGCGGGCGAGACCCCAATTAGGAATACTGCGCTGGTAAGCGAGGAGGATCTTTCCTCGGCTGGTTGTTTTTTCTTCTCCTTTGGGAAGAACTCGAGGGTAGATATGCTTGTTTAATAAATGCCATGCCACTTCCCCCGCGATGGGTGAGAGGTGCTTGAGCACGTCTTGGTGCAGTGTCTGCCACTGCGAGGGCATCGCCTTGGCTTGGGTGAGTAGCTGCACGGAAGTTTGCCAGTTTTCCCAATCGAGCGGGTAGCGTGTGCGCGCAAGGCGGATGGTTTCTAGTGCTTTTCCCATGCTGCTTTTGGCAACGTAATGGTTCGTGAGGCGGCGGAGATCGCCCGATGCGTGTGCGGCTTTCAGGTCTTGCTGGAATCGGGTGGTGTAGATGTGCCACCCCCATGAGGAGCCGTGGAATGAGGTGTGGGTGCCACGTTTCCAGGAGAGTGAGTAGGCGGGCTGCCAGTGCTCTGGCTTAGTGAGAACGGCGTAGGCGCAGTGACCAGGCTCGCCCATGGTGACGGCTGGCACACCATTGGCAATCGCAGCCGCTGCGCCGAAATTAGAGAGCGAACCGCAGACCCCACCAACGTTGCGGATGATTTCTGCGTAGCTTTCCCAGCTATCCATGTAGGGTGCGTAGTAGTGGCGGCCGTGGATGGAATCGCCAAACGGGTTATGCAAAATCCAGCGCGCATACCAGCAGGCTCCGGTGTATTTCTCCGCAGGTAAGCACACTTCTTGGTTATGGTATTCCATGGATGCCATGGAGTTTAGCCCACCGTGCTGGACCCCGCGCGCGAGGTAGCGGCGCTCGAAGACTGACCGTGTTTCATACATGGTGTTGAGCAGTCCGTATTTTTGTTTGTCGCGGAAATACTCGTAGCGGGGGAGCATTTCTTTTGCGGTCATGTTGCGCCGTGGCCCTTCCAGCGCGCAGGCGGTGGCCATCTGGCGATCCACTTTTCTTGTTGTTAGTGATTTGTCCGTTTTCCAGATTTCGAAGAGCAACTGGATGACTTTGTTAGGCGATGTCACCGGGCCAGAATCACATAGCTCCCGTTGCCATTCTTCCGATGCAAGTAGTTCTTTGGAAAACTCCTCACCTCCTTCAAGAGCAGCGGACTTAATCAGAGCTGAGGTGTGCTGGCGGAGTAGCTGGCTTGCCGATGGCGCTGCGGAAACAACAGGTGCAGCAGCAAGCAAAACGGAAGAGACAAGAGCGATGAGTTTGAAATAATTTTTCATACGTGGCTGGAACAGATACTGCACAAATAGCACTAATCTTTGGATAAAAAAACGTAGATTCCTTTGCGCCATCTGCAAATAAGGATCGCAGTGCTTTCTCTAAATCCATATATTGTCTTTATGAAATCATGCCAACGTCTGCTCTTTACCGCTGCAACACTCGCTCTGACGGAACTTTCAAGCACAGCGCAGATATCATGGGTGGACCTTGCAAACCCGAATTCCGATCAAGCATGGACTATCGAAGGTCGCATCCACAGCGAGGCAGGATATGGCCGCTTACCCGCTAATGCAAAAGCCACCGTCCGCCCTGCCGTCTGGAATCTTGGCGCGCAGTCCGCAGGCCTAACAATTCGCTTCTGGAGTAATTCCCCAGACATTCACCTCCAATACCAGCTCACTGGATCGCTGGCGATGCCGCACATGCCTGCCACCGGGGTATCTGGTTTTGATCTCTACCGCCGCACTTCAGAGGGGAAACAACACTGGGTAGCAGCATTGAAACCCTCTAAGACGGCGGCCACCGTCAAGCTCGCCGGAGGCCTCTCCTCACATCCACGTGTGCCCGCGCTCTACACCCTCTACTTGCCACTCTATAACGGCGTGAAGTCCCTCAAGATCGGCGTGCCGAAGGGGAAAACGCTGAGCCCGGCGAAGCCTAACTCACTCAAGCCAATAGTTGTCTATGGCACCAGCATCGCCCAAGGTGCATGCGCATCCCGCCCGGGCCTCGCCTGGACGAACATCCTATCACGCGGGCTTGATTGGCCAGTCATCAACCTCGGGTTTTCTGGTAACGGCACCATGGAGCCAGCCGTTGCTGATCTCTTTTTGAAAACAGACGCCGCTGTGTACGTGATCGATTGTCTGCCGAACATGAACACCCACGCGGTGAAAAAACGTATCGCCCCCCTGTTAGACCAAATCCGCAAGGCCCGCCCCTCCACCCCTATCTTACTCGTTGAGCAAGCCCCGCGCGATAACGCTATCTGGCATCCTGCTGGGCAGAAACAACTCACCGCTGAGTGCGCCGCCTTGCGTGCTGAGTTTGATAAACGCAAAGCCACAGATAGAAACCTCCACTACCTGCGCGGTGATCAATTGTTAGGCGATGACGGAGCCGCTACCGTGGATGCCGTGCACCCGAACGACATCGGCATGATGCGCCATGCAGATGCTTATGAAAACACCCTCCGCCCCATCCTCGGCATGAGCCGCAAGCACGCCACCGCAGGCATCGCCACCATCCCGCAGCTGCGCGAGATCCCAGGCTATAACTTCATGCTCCGCCACCAGCAGATCCTTGCCAGAAATAAAACCACACAGCCCGATATCGTATGGTTGGGCGATTCCATTATCCACTTTTTTGGCGGCGAGCCCAAGGCCCACCTCGCCCGTGGTCAGGCCTCATGGGATAAACTTTTTGCTAATCAAAAAGTAACCAACCTCGCCTACGGATGGGACCGCACCGAGAACGTGCTCTGGCGCATTCAGCACGGAGAGCTCGATGGTATTTCCCCCAAAACTATCCTGCTCTCGATAGGCACCAATGATCTATCCATCGGCCGCACACCAGCACAAGTGAGCGATTCAATTATTTCTCTAACAAAAGAAATTAAATCTCGCCACCCGAACGCAAAACTCATCGTCACAGGCATCCTCCCGCGCCGCGGTCATCACCAGCAACGGATTAAAACTAATAATTTGTTAGAAAAGCGATCAGCCTCTGCGGGCTTCACCTATCTGGATCTGGATAAAACCTTCCCCACTACAAACAAAAACGGAAAGCCCACCATCCGAGGAATGTGCCCAGATCAATTACACCCTAACAGCGAAGGGTATAAACACCTCAGCGATACCATATCAAATCATCTCGATAAGTTGATGAAACGTTAATTGATTTTATTTCTTGTCAGTGTGGAATCTGGATTATATCTAACGGGCATGTTCACGATATCTCCAACCATTGCGCCGAGTTCGCACGGAGTCTGATAGACGGGTTTTTGTTTTTTAAGCAGACCTACTCGTTCTTGTAGGCTGCTGTGCGACCTTTTTGATCCCCTCTAATAGGGCACTTTTATTTAGGTCGTTAGGTGCGCATTTTTTCTTTCATTCCATCGGGAGAACTGTGTCCCGAAACCACCGTGCACTCGTGTGCCCAAACTCAAACCAATCATTTTTATCACCGTGAAACCGGTATCTTCTATCATCCGTCGCGGCGACGGACTACGCACCATCGATGCTCAGTTTAAGAGTATCAAAACATACCAAGGTCCAAAGACCCGCATCGCAACGAGCCGTCTCCAGAGGCTACGTCAGCACGATTCCACGCGCCCGCTTACCAAGGGTGAGCGCGAGCTCTTGGGCATCTGGTTTCTACTAGGTAAGGCAAAACTCTCAGTCCTCACCTACCGATTACTCGTTATCCTCTGCGCCAGAACCACCGCCGCCCCCGTGTGCAACACCAGCCCAGTGCCACGTCTTTCTAACAAACCCACCGATGTCAGACCGTGGCTCTGCGATCCCGCCGCCGTGGCAAGCTTACTCCGCCAGTTACAAGAATATGACGCAGCCCGGCCTATTGGCAAAAGACTCTGCGATCCATCCGATAGCAAGGTAGTCTATGACCCGTGGTTCCTTTTCCGCAGTGGAGAAAAAATCCGCCTCGGGGAGAATGAAATATCACCCGTCGTGTGGGAGCGCATCGCGGGCTTCACCACAAAGCTCTGCTACAAGGAGCTGCTGGCTATTGAGGCCCTCTACCAACAACACGCACACGAACAAGATTGGTGCGCGTTGGTTGAGATAATCCTTGGGCACACCAAGGGGGAAACTGGGCGGAACTGGCTCAGGCTGTTTGCTTCCCTCCCCGCCACCGTGCGGCGTAAGGAAGTGGAATTCTGGATGATGAATTTCCCCAGAGTGAAGCACTGCCCAGGTGCCTTGGTCTTTCTCGCTAAACCAGCGTGGTTGTTAGAAACCACGGAAGCTCATGCACTGCACTACCTCTGGCGCGGGATGAAATACGGCGCCAGTACCAATCAACTCCGTAATGCGATAGAGCTGTGGAAGGTTTTTGACTGGTCGTATGGACCCCAGATTTTTGAAGGGGAGAGCGTTGAGATTCATTCTCTGATCCGCCTAACGAAACTTCTAACCACGCGTGAAAACCACGGCAGAATTGCACATGAAACGTGGGCGGCAATGCACACCCAGCCAGAGCTGCAAGCGTCCTTTGATGCCCTGGGTGATGAACCCTACGGCCACAGAGGCTGGCTGTTCCGCATCCTGCGCGAAGCGAGATACGATAATCGTGATGATGCTTTAGCCGCCGAGTTCAACCGTGACTTTGTGGAGTTGAGTCGTGTTTTGTTAGGCATTCCTCAAGAATACCATGGGAAGGCGAGCTACTATTTTATAGAAACCTATTGGGATAGAAGCACCAAGTTTTCTGCTGCTGACTTGATGAGGCAGATCGCCGCACTTTGTGCTAAACCATTCACAACTTCTTCCGATGGCGATACTCTGTGGTGCAAGCTTATGAGCGATTGGGATGCGCAGGAGCTGCCGCTTTCTTGCTGGAAGCGCATCGATCACGCAGGACGCTCACGGAACCACTTGAACGCACTAGAGACGGGTCTGGATCGGCTTAATGACAAGATCACCAAGCCCGTGCTCAAGGCAGGGCTGAAACTTCGGGTCCGGTTGAGTTTAGACATTGTTAGGCTTGCTGGTCGGGTATCAAAAATGGAGGTGGATGCTGCCGTGGCACTGCTCAAGGAACACCCACTTCTGGATGTCTCTCTCGATCAGCCGAACGATATTGAAACTTACCGCCATCTAGTGAGTAATAGCAAAGATCTAACAATCTGGCAGCGTCATCTGACGGGAGAAAAGAAAGTGCGTGCAGAGTCAGCGGACCGCATCCGGACAGAGCTGGAAGGCCGGAGAATCGAAATTCTGCTCAGTTATTTGCTAGGAGAAATAGCGCCACAAGAAGTACGAACAGAAGGCTTGCAGCTCCACACCCGCCTCTATGCCAATTGCGCGGATGAGAACCGCCGAGCATACGGAAAGCTGATCAAGCGTTACAGCGCCCAAGGTGAAAACGGCATTCTGTTTCACCCGAGGAACCAGCACTGGCTGCACACTCATCGCTACGTCAGACAAGGTGTATGGCTCACTGGGCTGAGGGCAGAAATTGTTCTAACAGACGGTAGGCGAGTATTCTTAGAAATGGAAAGACGTTTCGAGCAAGTGCTAAAAATGGGAACCTTAGTAAACAGTTGCCTTGCGCTTGATGGTATTAACTCCCACTCCGCCTTGGCGAATGCTGCGGATGTGAACAAGCAGGTGGTCATGGCCTATGACGATGAACAACGGTTCCTGGGGCGGCAGCTAGTAGGCATCGCTGAGGAACGCCGCTTGGTTTGCTTTGATGTTTACGGTCAGAATGAAGATCAGCTTCTACCTGCCTTCTCCGCTTTTGATTGTGAGCTTGAAAAACTCATGGCGCTACCAATCCAGAGAGAGGGTGACTACCAGCTCAAACCTCTCGTGTGCCGTGAGTGGTATGATGACTATGCATGGTCCCCACCATCGGCAAGTGACGCAAAAATAATCAACCTGCAATGGGGTGGTAGCCGGGCGGTGGTGAAATAACTAATGTAGCTTTACCACAATTGAAACAACAGTGCGGTTGAATGCTATATAAAAATTGTTAAGCAAGGTCCAGCACGCCACCTTGGTTGAGTTTCTTTTTGCCAAAGTGAGGGATGTGATGGCCAAAGGAATGAGCGAGGCTCAGGAGAAAACGATTGTGCGGCACCTTGTGCCCAAGGTTGACAAAGCGGTTCATCTTAAACCCTGTGCCGCCGCCGATGAGCACAATGGGGAGGTTGTGTAGGGTGTGTGAGTTTCCTTTGCCCAGCTCATTCACCCAGACGATGGTGGTGTTGTCTAACATATTTCCACTGCCGCCGGGCTCTGGCGTGGCGCGGAGCTTTCCTGCGAGATAGGCAAGCTGTTGAGCGAACCAGATGTTAATTTTTTCCAGCTTCTGTTGGGCGTTTTTGTTTTTATCTGGCTCATGGCTGAGCGAGTGGTGGCCTTCCTCTATGCCTAACCAGCGCATCCTTGCCTGCCCTACCGAGCGCATGAACTGCAAGCTACCAATACGGGTCATGTCATTGGCCATGGCATTGACAAGGAGATCCATCTGCATTCTTGCGAGCTGAGGGGTGTTATCGTTAGTGAGTTCTATATTTGGATCCAGCTCTGGCTCTGGATGCACGAGCTGGCCGCTGGCCGCCGCCGCTTTCATCTCGCGCTCCAGATCCGCGATGAGCTGCATGTGTTGCTCTAAGAGTCTTTTGTCTTCGCCGCCGAGCGATGAGGAAACTTTTTTTAGATCGCCTCCAAGTTCATCGAGAATGGAGGCGTAGGTTTTACTGTCCTTTGATTTTCCGTAGAGCTTGTTTAGCATCTGGTAGGGATCGTTCAGTGGCGCGAGCGGTTGGTTTGATCCTGCATAGCACATCCGCGTCCATGGATCTGCTCGGTCAGGCACCGCCACGCCTACTTGCAGTGAGCCAAAGCGGGTGCGCGTGGCGGCTCTTTTCTGGAGGAAATTTTTAATTTCTTGATCGATAGAAAGTGATGACGCCCAGCCGGCGGGAGTGTCTGAGCCGCCTTGAATGTTTCCTGGGTGCAGGTGTGCTCCAGTGAGTAGGCAGGACATACCGCGCATGTGGCCATCGCCATCACCTCCCACGAGATTGGATAATCCACGCAGCACGAGAGTTTGTTTTTTGAATGGCTCTAGAGGTTTGAGGATGGATTGGAACTGCATCTCTCCATCTACCATTTTTGGCCAAAAATTAGGGGGGAGGGTGCCATTGGGTGAGAACACTACGATGAGCCTTTGTTTTCTAACAAGTGAGGTAGATTCCGCACCCAATGATAAACCAGGTAGTCCTGTTAGAAACGGCAAGGCGGCGGGTGCGATGCCGAGGTTCTTGAGAAATGCGCGTCTAGTGGTCATGGTTTTTTTGCAAGGTGAGGGATGGTCTGAGTGCTTATACTAAGAATAAGGCGCTGGATGTGGAAGTTATCTTTTTGAAACCTTTGGTGCAGATCATCCATTGTGGTGTAGCCGTATGCGGCGGTGGGCTGCTGAATCAGGTGGTGAAAGAGGTGCTTAATAAAGGAGCGGTGCGCACCGGGGCTTTCCACCGCAAGCCGTGCCAGATCCTGCGGTCCTTTGATGCGGATTTCTCGGTCATCGCGTGTGGTGTAGGTGCTTTCTGTGTTGATGAGTTTGTTTTTTTCCTTAGTGCGGAATCGCCCGACAGCATCGTAGTTTTCCAAGCTAAAGCCAATGGGGTTGATGATCTCATGGCAGACCATGCACGAGTGTTCCTTGGTTAGCTGAGTGACTTTTTCCCTCATCGTGAAGTGTGGATTAAAGTCCGCATCCTTAAAGACGGTCGCTTTTGGGGGTGGCTTGAGGAACCGGCCTAACACATTGCGGCTGAGGTAAACGCCACGGTGAATGGGAGAGGTTTGTTTGTGGTAGGAAAAGGCACTAAGCACATACGGGTGAGTGAAGATTCCAGCGCGTTTGCGGTCTGGCGCAGGGAGTTTTGCAAACTGATTACCCTCTGGCTCTGGCACCCCGTAAAAGGCAGCTAGACGCGAGTTCATAAACAAATCTTTGCTGAGAAAAAGCTGCTTATAATTTGAGCTGCCGGACCATACCACACTTTCAAGAAACAGATCTAACGATGTTCGGAGATCAGCGATGAGGGCGGCATTGAACCCGGGAAACGTCTTGAGGTCTTTTGCGAGGTCATCTTTCTCGCTGAGGTGAAGCCATTGGTAGAAAAAGCGGTGGGTTTTGTGTTTGGTTCTGGGGTCATTGAGCATGCGCTTAGCCTGTAGGCGAATCTGCCACGGCTGATTGAGCTCACCTTTGAGGGCGACTTTTGTTAATTGCTGGTCCGGTACGGAATCCCATAGGGCAAGTGCTAGGTGGCTGGCATTAGAGAAATCGTCTGGTTTGTGCTGTGCGTTTAGGTTTAGCCCAGGGTATAGAAAATACGGAGAGGTCAACGTGAGCATGATGCTGCGCTTGGCGGCGTGCTCCGGTGGGTGGTTTGCGAATAGCGATTGGATACGGTGGCTGTGGACTTTGCTGAGTGGGCGACCGTAGGCGCGCTGGGTAAACTGTAGGCAGAAGGCTTTGAGCCGCTGCGCGCGGTTGGTGGCATTGGGTTTGGTTTTTGCCAGCTTATCAATGTCTGTTAGGATGAGGGATGAGGCTTGCATGGCTGCGCGCGCGGCGGCTTCATTCCAGGCCTTGGAAATTGTCGAGCCGCGTTCGTAGCCGAGGGATGCATCATCGGCAGGGAAGGTGGTGGAGACGATGGTGACGGGTTTTACGTGGTCTGGAGAGAGGTAGCGTTGGGGGATTTTCTGCCAAGTGCCGTGAGGTGGTTTCCACTCGATGAGCACCGAGGATTTTTTCTCCTGATAGGAGGTGAACTCAATGACGATGGGGATAGGGTAGCCGCCTAACAAAAACGCTTTCCCTTCGGTGGTACGCATTTTGTTTCCCGATGATACCCAGGCATCAATCAGTGCCTTGTTCTTCATGTTGTAAGTATTGAGGAACAACCTTGCGCCGTTAGGTGTGCTGATGCGGAATTGATAGGTGCCGGTCTCTGGAGGCAGTAGGGCGCCACGCCAATCAATAGAGAATGCTCTTGGATTGATTTTTTTCAGCTTAGGCTCTTCGCCGCGATGAGCTAGATCGAAGGAGGCGGTGGTGTCAATCCGGTCCAGCAAGCGAGTCTTACGCTTGTTCATTTTCTCCGCATTGAAGTAGTGGCCATTGAGACCGCGGCGTGGAGAAAGCTTATGCTGACCTCGGAAAGAGCCAACAAGATCTGCGATGGCATTGCGGTGCTGATGCTGGGTGCGACGGAGTAAGTTTTTCCGCACAGGATTTAATTTTGCTTGTGCGGCGGGGGAGTAAAATGCGTTGTAGATATAAACTGCCACTGCCTTGGCGTCGGCATTGATCACCTTTTCTTCCTCATCCTCTGGCATTGTCTTGTGGATGAGCCTCGTGAGTGATTCGATCGATCGCTTACCCACTAACGCCTCGTCGTATTCGGAAGCAACGCCCTCGCCCTGCTTCCCGTGGCAAGAGGCGCAGTGTTCTTTGTAGATCGCCTCGCCATCGGGTGCAGCGGAGGCTGTTCCGATCAACAAAGTAAGCATGACAAATCTGATGCGCATATCTAGCGGAATACGTGTTTGATGAATTGATCTTTCATTATGTGGCTCAGCATAGGTTGTAAAGGATCATGGTTTTTTCTAACGGATGAAATAATAGCAGAGAACACCCATTGGTGTAACAAAATGAAGGTAGCCTTGAATCCAGTTGCCACATACGTGGTCATTCCGTAGTGTTCTCAGCACAGCCTATTGATTATTATGAAACTTTCTACCTTTGCCTGCACATTTCTACTTCCCTTGGTCACCACCTATGCTGTGGCAAAGCCAAACATCCTTCTTATCGTTGCTGATGACATGGGCTATGGAGATCTTTCCTGCTACGGCTCAAAGCAGATAAAAACCCCAAACCTTGATCAGCTGGCGGCGGGTGGGGTTCTCTGCTCAGATGGTTATGTTTCTAACAGCGTGTGTGCCCCATCGCGCGCGGGGCTTCTAACGGGACGGTATGGTTCTCGTTTTGGCTTTGAGCATAATTTGAGTAAGCCTGATTTCCTTAAACCCGAATTTGCAGGCATCCCGCTTGATGAGCCGCTGGTGAGCGACCGCATGAAGGGGCTAGGCTATCGTACAGGCATGGTGGGGAAATGGCACCTCGGCGAGAGTGTAGAAGGGCACCACCCGAATGCGCGCGGGTTTGATTTTTTCTTTGGAATGCTTGGTGGTGGTCACAGTTACTGGCCGAAGCCGGATAAGAATAAGCTGTTGTTTAATCATGACAAAGCCACCGAGATCCGCACTCCTTATCTTACCGATTGGTTTACTCTGGAAGCGCTCGATTTTATCCACGCCAAAGGCAAAGCGATATCCGAGAATAAAGATGCACCATGGTTTCTCTACCTTTCCTATAACACGCCTCACTCGCCGATGCAGGCGAAGGAGGAAGACTTGAAAAAATACGCGCACATTCACAATAAAACCCGCCGCATTTATTGCGCGATGCAGGACTGCATGGACCAGAACATCGGCAAGATCATTGCCAGCTTGAAGGAAAGCAAGCAGCTAGAAAACACCCTCATCGTTTTCATCTCAGACAACGGCGGCTCTGTGGAAGTGAGCCACGCCGTTAACGCTCCTCTAACAGGAACAAAGGGCACTTACTATGAAGGTGGAATCCGCGTCCCCACCATCTTCCACTGGCCCGCGAAGCTGAAACCTTCTGTTTATAAGCAGCCCATTATCTCTCTCGATTTAATGGCGACTTTTGTCACCGCAGCGGGCGGCACTCCTCCAGAGGCGGGCAAGCGCGCACCGCGCAAAGGCCGGCCAGCGAAGAAGGCTCCCATCTATGATAGCATAAACCTCACACCCTACCTCGCAGGGGAGAAAAATGAGCCGCCGCACGAGTTTCTCGCATGGCGCATGGCACTCAGGCAGTCTGCTATCCGCATGGGTGATTGGAAGCTTATCCAAGCCGCAAGTATGCCTACTCAGCTTTACAACCTCGCCGATGATGTTGGGGAAACCAACAACCTTGCCGCTAAGCACCCGGATGTTGTTAGAAAACTCATTGATGCAAAAACCGCCTGGGAGGTGAAGTTCGAGCGTAACCCGATGTTTATTTCTGGCTCCATGTGGACGGGTTACAACTCAAAGCTCTACCAGAAAAGCTACTCACGCATCCAGCCTGAGCCGGACAGTGAGGAGAACATCTGGTCGTTTAAGCGCCCTGCCAAATAATCTATCATAAATTACTGAGGGTAAATAGCGCGCCCCTATAGTTCATCAGGGTAGGGGATTGGTTTGTTAGATTCTTTGTCTTTGAGGCGTAGGGCTTTTGCCTCACGAAGGTGGTTGGAAAGAAGTTTGGCAAGGTGTTTTGTGATATCAGGAAAGTTCTTTGAAACATCATGCCGCTCACCAATGTCAGCTTTAAGGTTGAATAATACTAATTTGTTAGATGCGTGCCAGTGGATGAGTTTATAATCGCCTAGGCGCACGGAGCTGTAAGGGGGGCGATGGTAAAGGTTCGGATAATGCCAGAAGAGCGGACGTTTGGAGCGGTCTGTTTGTGGGTTTTTTAGTATCTCTACGAAGCTGATGCCGTCGATTTCTCGCTTGGTCTTGAGTCCTGCCATTTCGAGAAACGTTGGGTAGATATCCTCAATGATGATCGGTGATGCTGTGCGTTGCTTGGCGGGTGTCACCTTTGGCCAATGCACAATCATCGGAACCCTCGTGCCGCCCTCGTAGCCACTGATTTTATCCCCCTTGAGGGGTTTGTTCTGTGGGTTTGCGCCGGGGGAACCGTTGTCGGACATAAAGATCACGATGGTATTATCTGCCACGCCAAGTCGATCGAAGGAGTCTAACAAATCGCCGAGGGATCGATCCATGCTTTCTAACATGGATGCATAAACTTTCTTATGCTTGGACCACTTAGCGTCCTTGTAGTTCGGAAGGAATTGGCGATCTGGTTCAAACGGGGCGTGCACTGCGTAGTGGGACATGTAGAGATAAAACGGTTTTTTATCGGCCACGGACTTCTCTACGGCAGCGATGGCTTCGAGAGTGATCGCCTCGGTGAGGTTAATTTTTTTACCGTGGTATTTTTCCAATCCAGGAATGTTCCAGATGGCATCGCCGCCACGCCACTTGGCAGAGAAATTTTTATCACCATGGAATGAGCCTGGCCCCCCCATGTAAGAACCGGCAATATTGACATCGAAGCCGAGATTCTTGGGGTTGGCTCCAGGTGTATCCTTAGCACCCCAGTGCCCTTTGCCTGCGTGGATCGTGCGGTAGCCTGCCTCACGGAGGCGCTGCGGCAGAGTGATGGATGCATAGCTGGCTGGCACATTGCTATTGGCTGGTTGTAAGCCGTTGAGCGGCCAGTTTGCGGAGGCGAGTTTTTTGTTTTGGCGCTCTGGGCTGATATTTTTTCGCAACGTCCAGCAAGTGACACCATGGCGCGCGGCGTTTTGCCCCGTCATGAGGCTCACTCGTGATGGAGAGCAGATGGCGCAGGCGTAGGCATTGGTAAATATAAGACCGCGCGCGGCTAGCTTCTCCATATTCGGCGTCCGGTAATCACGGTTGAGAGAAGTTTTTTCTGTATGGAATGGCACTGAGGTGTCCTGCCAACCCATGTCATCAACAAAAAAGAATAGGATGTTTGGTTTCTCCGCAGAAGCAGCCACAGCCGATGCGTAGATGGTTAAGCCCGCTGCGATCCAGTTTTTTAAATTCCTCATAGAGCCAGATACTTGCCAATCTTGATTAACTTTCAAGGATTGATGTTCTGATCGGAGGTTTGGCGGTGCTTATGTGATGTTAGAGATAGATGAGACAGCTGTTTACTTCACCACTGGGGCTGTTTGCTCGGGAGTGATGACTCCGCCGGGTAGCTCCATGATTTTGATATTGCGGAAGTGAATCTCAGCACCTTCGGATTCTAGGCAGATGTAACCCTTCTTCTGAGTGGCGCCGCTGATGCCGTTGACAAACTTGCCGTTGACCGAGAGTTTGATAATGCCATCGATGCAGACGACGTCATAGGTATTCCATTGGCCGTGGGGTTTGCAGCGTTTCTCGATGGAGCTGCTGCGGTTGCCACGCGGGTTGTCTGGGGTGGTTTTCAGGCCAAAGATGCCCCACATCTCGCCGTGGACGTAGTCGTCTGTCCGTGGCTTTCCGTCTTTCCCCGGATTGAGTTTTGGCCAGCTTAGCTCTAACATCTGGACTTCCACGGCTTTGGGAAACGGCTTGCCTTTTGCCACTGTGCCATCGGCCCATACGAAGGTGCCGGAGTTCCCGCCGGGCTCCATGTGTTTCCACTCGATGTGGAGGATGAAGTTTTCATACTGTTTGTTAGAGCGCATCACACCGATTTTTTTTCCATGGCAAATGATCACGCCGTCTTTGACACTCCAAGTCTCCGGAGAGGTGTTCACATCGGTCCAACCAGTGAGGTCTTTGCCGTTGAAGAGAGGTTTCCATTGGGGGAATGGGTTTTGAGCAAAGGCTGATGTTGCGGTTGTGGCGGCTGCAGAGGCGATAAGAAGAGAGGTGAGATATTTAATCATGGTAGAATTATGGTTTAGGGCTTCGGAAGGCAATTAACCAGCAAATGATTGCTTTTGCCGATTAAAAAACCCCCACTAGCGAAAAGCGAGTGAGGGTCTGTTGAAAAATTGAATTTAGATCGTTACGCATTTACTTGCGGCGGCGCAAGATGATAGCAAGGCCCGCTAGGCCAAGAAGAGCACTTGAGCTTGGCTCAGGGACAGGAGTTCCTTCGATGGCAAGCTCAGTGAGACCATATTTATCATTGGAGTCATGGGTGTCACCATCGAATGCAAGTTTGATATAACGAACACCGCTATCGGTTCTAGTGATTGATTGCAGTATGGCTCCATTGGATGAGGTATCCATGATGTGCAGAGCACTGCCTGCATAGGTGATGTCATCGGCACTTGTAGTGATGGTGACATCATCAGGGTGACCTAAGGCAAAAGCCGTAAAGGCATAAGTGGTAAGTTCTACAGACGTAAGATTATAAAGAGCACCTAGATCTACAGTAATGGTTGCTGGTGTTCCTGGAGCGGGGTTCCAAGCGACCATGCTACTTGTCGCTGGAGAGTCAACAGGGTTAGAGCCTGCGTAAACAATACCATCGTTGAGATCTCCTGTAGCATCATAAGTGTTTGCTGGGCCGGAGTGAAGATCGTCTGCATAAATCGCACCGCTACCACTGAAGCGGGGCATAAGATCATAGCTATACGAATAGCTGATAGCAGCTGAGGCATGGCACGTAAGCAGCAGTATTGTAGCGAGAGTTGTGATAGGTTTCATATTTGTGATAGGTTTCATATATAACTAGGTTAGTAGCGAGTAACTAGTATCTACTCAGGAATAAAACTGTAAAGGTAAAATTTCTTACTACAGACTATTCGTGCACTCATTACCCTTTCACCCCAGAGCTGCTCATTCCTTGGATGAAGTAGCGCTGGAAGAAAAAGAAGATCACGATCACAGGCAGGGTCATGAGTAAATTTCCGGCGAGGATGAGCGACATGTCATGGCTAGTGGTATCATCAGCACCCATGGCGTAGATGCCCACCGAAAGGGGGAAGCGTCCCATGTCGCGTAGGTAAATCAGCGGCTGCATGAATTCATTCCACGATGCCATAAAGGACATGATGGCGATGGCTGCCATGGCGGGCTTCACGAGAGGCACGATGACATACCACCAGATTTGCAGTCGGTTCATACCATCAATCTGCGCCGCTTCCTCGAGGTCGCGCGGGATGGTTTTCATCTGCTGCACCATCAGGAAAATAAAGAACGCTACGCCAAACCAAGTAGGCACCCAGATTGGGTTGAGCGTATTGTACCAGCCGAGCTCTCGCCAGATGAGGAACTGCGGAATCATGGTCACCTGCGGTGGTAGCATCATGGTGGAGAGCAGAATGAGAAAAGCAAGCGATCTCCCTGGCCAGCGTAGTCTTGCAAAGGCGTAAGCAATAAAACTTGAGCTTAACACCGCACCAAAAATCGAGAGCACCGTCACCAGAATACTATTGATCACATACTTCCAGAATGGCATCGAGAGGAACACACGCTCGTAGTTTCTCTTCACCTTACCATAGCGGGCACCAGTGGTTGAGCTAGGGTCCAGAGTGAGCGTGAGGGTGCAGTCGCTTGTTTTTTTGTTAGGTGTAAAACTCCCAGAGGTCTTCTTCATCGGAATCCATGGTCGTTTCCCCCATTCCTCCTCATCATTACCGCTGACTTGAAGTGTGAGTGCGGATGGTTGATTCTGCGCTAGCCATGTTGCGCGTGTGCCCTCGTAAGTGGCGCCATCGATTTCTAACTGCACGTGAATCTGATGCCAGCTGCCATCGAGGTCCATCGGGATGATCACTCGGAAAATTTCATCCGCTGGGCGTTGCACGGTGAACTTGTGCTGGAGCACCACTGGCTCATCTGATGAGGAGCCGAAGTAGCTGCGTAGCACCAGTTTACCATCGGCATCATACTCAAGCCCGCCATGGGTGGCATTAGTGAGAGACATGCCATCGGGTAGGCTGCTTGATGGTTGTTTGTTAGAAAACTTCTGTTCGAACACCGTGCCCACGCCGCGTGAGCGCACCTTGACGCTGTGTAGGACGAGCCTGGCGTGGATTTTATTGTATGCTTTATCCAGCTCCACGCGCACACCGCCACCGGCATTGAGTGCGGTGATAAATGCCGCCATGATTGCGTCCTCTTTTTCAGCCCACACCTGCTGGGACATTTTCTCCATGCCGCGCTTCACGAGGAACTGCGTGACCTCATCGATCAATTTTTGGTTTTCATCAGCATCAGGAAGCAGCCTGGGGCGGAGTTCATCCTGGGCGACGATCTGCTTGGCGTGTTGGCTGAATTTTTTGAGTAAACTCGACCATTGCTCGTCGGTTAGATCGTCAGGTTTGGTGGGTTTTTCTGCAGTGATGATGTAGGGGCTATGCGGTTGGAATTCTGGCATGGATGGCCAGAACTCTCCTTTGTTTACCTCCTCGTCCGTTTTAACACTGGAGAGAATCATCCAGAGAAACGGAAACAGAAAAATTGCCGAACAGCTCAAGAGAATAAGCCACAGGAAACCCTTCCCCGAGAGGAATTGCCAGAATTTCTGTGCGCGTGATTTCATGTTGTTAGATGGGCTGTGTTACTCGCTTTGGTAGTGCACCCATTTTTTAGATGACCAAAGTTTTACCACGGTGAGGGCGAGCACGATGAGGAAGAGCACCCATGCCATTGCGCTGGCGTAGCCCATGCGGAAGTATTGGAAAGATTGTTTGAAGAGGTAGTAGGCGTAGAAGAGAGTAGCGTCTCCAGGGCCTCCTTGGGTCATGACAAATGCCTCGTTGAAGATCTGCAAGGTGGCGATGGTTCCCATGATTAGATTAAACAAAATATAGGGTGTAAGCATCGGCAGGGTGATGTGCACGAACTGCTTCCACTTCCCGGCACCATCAATGCGGGCGGCCTCGTAGAGGGACTTGGGAATCGACTGCAAACCAGCGAGCCAAATAATCATCGCGCCACCCGCCGTCCATAGGTTCATGATGATGAGGGCGGGTTTTGCCCAGTTTTCTTCTTGCAGCCAGTTGGGTGCTTTGATTTCCCTTTTCAAAACATGGACCTCTAACCACTCGAAGGGGCCAGTGTTAAACGTCCAGTCTAGGATTTGATTTACCACTCCATTCTGCGGGTTGAGGAACCATAGCCAGAGAAACGAGCTGGCGACCACGGGCATGATCGCGGGCAGGTAGAAGATGGTGCGGAAGGTGCCTACACCACGGAAACTATTCTTGAGTAGAATGGCGATGCCCAGACCTAACGCCATCGATAACGGCACCCGCATCAGCATGTAGAGTGTGTTGCCGAGGCTCTTGGAAAACAAATCATCCGCCGGCAGGCTGCGGTAGTTTTCCATGCCAGCGTAGCGTGCGTCTCCTAACACATCATAGTTGGTGAAGCTAATGATCAGGCTAAACAAGATAGGCCCCCCAATAAAAATAATCATCGCCAGGAACCACGGCGAGGCAAAGAACATCGCCCAGCCAACTTCACCTTTGCTGTAAAGGCCGCGTTTCTTTCTCATCGAAACAATAATGGCAATGAAGGGAAGCAGGATGAGTAGGAAATAACCGATCACATAAGGTCGCCAACTGACCACACTGCCACTGGCTGGTGACAGGATGGCATCAAGCCGCTCTTGCACATCCTTCTGCACATTTTGCATGGCCACCAGCGCTTCCAGCTCGCGGAGTTTGGCATCTTTTTCATCACCTGTTAGGTGTGGGTAGTCTTTGGCTAACAAGGCTTTGGCTGGTGCCACCACTAACTTTGGATCATGGTGGACGGCGCTCTCGTAGCCTTTTACGTGTTTGTTCCAGAGTAGCTGACCGACCGGTGTCACGGGCCGGATGTAGGTGTTCGGGCCGATGTCCCGCATTGCGCCGTAGGCGTCTTTGAATGTCCGCGGGATCTCATCATTGTTGAAAACTTCTTCATCAAGGATTTGCTCAAAGAGTTTCTGCTTGGCAGAGCCGCGGGGGAGGTAGAGCCGCCCCGCACTTTCTTGTGTTTCCCGATATTCTTGCTCCATGTAGCGGAGAGTTTTATCTGATAGGAGGAACTGCATCAGCTTGAAGGCCCCCTCTTTTTGCCGGGATGATGTTGGCATCACATAGGCGTAGCCGCCAGACCATGTGAGCGGGACTTCTCCTGCATCTAACCGATCCTGCGGCATTGGTGGCGGGGTGACGATGAAGTCCATGTCCCGCTTGTGAGCGGCGATCAGATCGAGCGCCCAGTTGCCGTCGATTTTCATCGCAACCTGGCCTGTTAGGAATGGGTCCATCGCGCCTTCATAGGCGAAGCTTGAGCGATAAGCCTCCACGTTTTTGAACCCACCGAGGTCATCATAAACATCCGTCATGTATTGCAGAGCGCGGATCACGGGCGGGGAATCCATCGTTACCTTCGTGCGGGTGGGATCAAGAAACTCACCGCCAGCTTGCCAGGCGTAGAGGTAGAGCCAGGAGTTTCCAAGGTTTGGCGCAAAGCCGATTCTACTGAGGCCTTCTGTTGGGTTGTTAGGGTTGTTAAAGCGAGAGAGCTTGAACCCGTAGTCGCGAAGTTCCTGCCAGTTCTTTGGTGGGATCACATTGCCTTGCGCGTCCTGATATCCCTGCTGGCGGAGGAGATCTGCATTGAGGTAGAGCATGCGGAAGTCCACCGTGGTAGGCATTCCGTAGAGGTGTGGGGTCTCGCCGCTGTTAGGTTTTGCATAGCTGGCTTCCTCCAGCGCAAAGTGGTAGAAATCCTGTGGATCGATCCGCATCGGGTCATTAATATCTTGGTTTTCAATCCAAGGAGTAAGATCTTCAAAGGCATCTTTAGCCGCCCACTCACCGATGGCGAAGCGGTCAAAAAACACCACGTCCGGCGGCACGCCACCCGCGATCGCCGTCAGCAAACGCTGTGCATCTCCAACGATATCCTTGGTCACCGGCACGCTATAAACCACCTTATACTGGGGGTTTTCTTTTTCAAATGCCCGTAGCACAGGCATCATTTGGTCCGTCAGGCGTGGGTTCCCCCAGAACACAATCTCGGTCCGCCCGTCCGCCAGCTCATCGCTGTGTGTGCTCTGCCAGGTCCACACACCAAGGGCGGCGATGAGTAGCAGGAAAACAATCACCGCCACCCGCAAGGACACCTGCCCAGGTGAGTGGGCGGCGGTTTGCTGAGTGATCGATCGTTTCATCCGCCGCAGAGGCTATACGGGAAGCTGCGTGAATGAAGTGAAAAATTTTCGAGTTTACAACAGGGAGGCGAGGGTGAATTTGCCTTTGATTCTTGAGAGCCGGCATGGCATGGGAAGGGCGTGGATGGAATGACAGAAACTGACAGCCGATTTGGTGGAATAGCGAGGCTCTACGGGGTGGATGCCTTGGAGAAATTTTCCCGCGCTCACGTCTGCGTGGTGGGGATTGGAGGTGTTGGCTCGTGGATTGTGGAGGCGCTTGCGAGATCAGGTGTTGGTGCCATTACGATGATCGATCTCGATGAGATTTGTGTTTCTAACATCAATCGCCAATTGCACGCGATGGATGGGGAGATTGGCAAACAAAAAACCGATGCCATGGCGGAGAGGATTCGCGCTATTCACCCTGGTTGCAAAGTGAATTGTGAACAAACATTCTTCAGCAAAAAAAATGCGGACAAGCTCTTGAGCGGTGGTTTTGATTACCTCATTGACGCCATTGATCACACCCTTGCCAAGAGCCATCTGCTTGCGGAATGCCACCGTAGAAAGATCCCCGTCATCACCTGCGGCGGTGCAGGGGGCTTGCGTGATCCTTCACAAATCCAGGTTGATGATCTCGCCCGTTCATACAATGACGCGGTGCTTAATCAGGTGAGGAAAGACCTGCGTAACCACTACGGCTTCCCGCGCGGAGCTGATCCGGCGAAGAAGCTGAAGCTCAAAAAATTTGGCATCGAGTGTGTATTCTCTACGGAAGTTCCCGTCTTCCCACAGTGCGATGGTTCAGTTTCTAACAGGCGACCTGAAGAAGGAGAAGGCAAAGGTGGCCGGCTTAATTGCGCGGCTGGCTTTGGCAGCATCACCCACATGACGGCGAGTGTTGGCTTTCATGCCGTGGCGAGATGCCTCGCGTGTTTGGCAGGTGCTTAGCGCTTGAGAGTTAGGCCTTTTGGTAGCTTTTGTCTGTTTTGATCAAGAGCACTATTCAGACAGCGGCGGTAAGGAATGATGGGCATGTGCGTGCGTGTTCTAACAAGGTAATTTTAACCTTGTGAACCCCTCTCTGAGGTATAGAATGAAGAGCGAAATGTCGATCGAAGGCAGCAAAAATACCCCCTGCCGATTTTAAGACAGCACAGAATGATTCATTATGAAACAGAAATACAAACTAAAAACAGGTGCCATTATCGGTGCTACGGTAGCCTGCACAGCCGTGGCAGCTACAGCAGCCACAACGGTGACCGGACAGCTTGTAAACGTCGATTTTGACGGCACAGGTGGCGTCGGAGCAGACCCTTCACCTCGCACCTTCGATGGTGATCTTACTAACGGTCCAGCAACTGCTGACAGCATTAGTTGGGTGGACTCGACAACAGGGAATGATACATGGAATGGCACTATTGATGCAACCTCGGGAACCGCTACATCACTACTAGACTCAACTGGTGCTGTAACCACAGTGAACGTTTCTTGGTCAGGATTTAATTTCACCTATGACAACTACGGAAATAACCGCCTTGGCAATACCAAAACAAACGGTCCCAACGGCGACGGCTTCTTTACAAGTAATAACAATACCAATGTAGGTTCTGTTACCATTTCAGGTCTCGTCGATGGAGGTCTCTACAATCTCTCCGTTATCGGTGCAGGTGATGAGACGGACGTGACAGTCGGTGGTAGCACTCAAACGATGGCTACTTGGAATTCTGGCACAAACCCTGATCAGTATGTAGATTTTCTTAATGTGGTAGCCACAGGCGGTAGTATTACCTACACCGTTAGCGGCGCAAACAGTGATGCCACTGGTGGTTTTCAAATTAATGCTGTTCCTGAGCCATCAAGCCTTTCGCTTTTGGGTCTCTCAGCTTTGAGTTTGGCATTCAGACGCAAACGCTAAACATATTGTTATTTTTTACTCAACACCCTAGCTGGTTTACGGCTAGGGTGTTTTTTGTTTCTATAAGGCATTTAGCCCCCTTCATCAGATGAATCTTTCAAGTGAACTTCAGCACTGTCAGCGGCTTGCCAGAGAGGGAAGCGCAGTTGCTGCCAAAGGCCAGCTTCATAAGCTAATAGCTCAGGCAATCAGCGCAGGTCAGCTCAAGATTATGATTTCTGCCGCGGAGGAATCTCTCGGTATCTACGATTGGGAATATGCGATACGTGTATTTCGCAAAGCCCTGTCCCTCACCAAGCAGGATAGAGGGGAGACGGCTCTTTCCATAGGATATTCATTGCTAAAACACAGCAGGTATCTGGAATCAGTTGAAATGTTAGAAATTGCTAGGGTGGAATTTCCGGATAGCGACTTCCGCGCGCCGCTTTTGCTAGCGGATGCTTATGAGCGGCTCAATCAGCTTGACCGAGCTAAAGAACAAATTGACGTCGTCCTGAAATATCACCCAAACTCTATTCCTGCACACCGGCTGGCAGCCTCAGTGGCGCGTCAAGAAGGGCGGCTAGATGATGCCTTGAAACAACTCGCCGCAATGGATGAAAAATCCATCCCCATGCACTGGGAATCTGCGCGCGCTTGGTATGAAAAAGGCCAAATCCACGATAAGGCGGGCGAGTATGAAAAGGCTATAAATTCATGGCAAATGGCCAAGCAGTATTACCCAAACGATGCCAACTATAAGCTCTTTGTCAACCAAGCGAACTTCATCATTCATCATCCAGACCGCGTCTTTGATTCCCTTACATCAGAACAGTTGAAAGACTGGCGTGATTCCGTAAAATCCTATTCTAAGATACAACGGCTTACCGTTCTAGCAGGGCACCCGCGTAGTGGTACAACTCTCCTCGAACAAGCACTGGACGCCCACTCAGATGCAACCTCTGCTGAAGAAACATCCATTTTTAGTGCAACGGTTCATGGGCCTATCTTTGAAGGTCAACCGGCAAACATCGCGCAATCACAAATTCTTGAGAACATCCCCAAAAGCAGGCTGATCAAATACCGCCGAGGCTATAAAACTCTCATCGACTTAGCATTGGAAGAGAAGTCGAATGGGCGCATGATCATTGACAAAAACCCGGACTTATTACAGCTGTTGCCAACATTGCTGCGTGTTCTTCCTGAAGCACGTATTCTGCTGGCGCTCCGAGACCCTCGTGACATTTTGATATCGATTTTTTCTCAACCGCTGCCCCCGAACCACAACTCTATTTGCCATCTTAGCCTCGACTCGTCCTCCAAGTTCGTCGCCAAAAGATTAGGCTTATGGTTGAAGCTGCGAGATCTCGCACCCGATATAGCTTGTGTTTTGAAATATGAAAATCTCGTTAAAGACTTCCAAGGTGAAGTCACACGGGCTCTCGATCACATGGAGCTACCATGGGATGACCGTTGCGCAGATCCAGCAAAGCGAGCCATCCAGAGAGTTGTTCAATCGCCAACTTACGCAGATGTTAGAGAGCCTGTGCATTCAAAAGCCATCGGGCGCTGGAAAAATTACCAACCTTGGATTGAGCCTCATTTAGAGACGTTAAGCAAGGTTGTTGATTCGCTTGGATACGTGTAAGTTTTGCGCAAATTGCCAGACTCCTCTCTAAACTCACTGGCGATTAAGAAGGAGCACGGAATAGTAGTCCGTAGGCTTCCTTTACGTCACGGCGGTTATCCACCTTAGCTTGACAGATGGTGAGTGCTGACTAAGACTCACCGCCATGCAGCCGACCCAGTTCATTGATGCCGTGCAGTCCGTGCTTTCACGGGACTCACGTTATGATATTGGGGCGTATTATTTTTTGAAAGATGCTTTAGATTTCACGGTGAAGCGTGTGATGGAGCACAATGATGGCGAGCAACGTCATGTGGCTGCTAGTGAGCTTTTGTTTGGCTTCCGAGATTATGCGATTCTTGAGTATGGACCGATGGCGAGCACGCTTATGCGCGAGTGGGGCTTGAGCTCATGCGCGGATATTGGCGAGATGGTTTTTATGCTGATCGATGAGGGAGTGTTCGGGAAGCAGGACTCAGATACGCCGGAGGACTTTGCCGAGCTATTCCCTCTCATTGAATCACTAGACGCGCCGTTTCTACCTAGCTCGCCAGTGCCTAAGATGAAACAGGCTGCGGTCTAACATTTACTGATCGAAGCACCGGGAAAGTATTCCGGGATGAGAACTTTCTGATCCTTGCCTACGCCTTTAACGAGGGATTCTAGCCTCCGTGTCATGTTTCTTGCCATGGTGTTGGAATCGAGCGTGTAGTAATCGATTTTTGGTAAGAGTGCCTCGTAGATGTTATCGTGTGTGAGGGACACCAGTGAAATGTTGTTAGGCACGCGGAAGCCGTGGGTGGCTAACCATGAGATCAGTGTGAGCACTTGGCGGGTGCGGGTGGCGATGATGGCGGTGGGGGGATTCTCTGTGGCAAGTACGGTATGCAGGGCACTCGCCACGCCTTCCGTGGTGCCGTGATCAGTCATGCAGTGAAGGTGGGTTTCGTCAGATTCTTGAGCGAGTGCGTTTTCTAGTCCCTTTTGGGCAGCAAAGAGCCCTTGAAGCTGTGTGTCTGGCATCATGAGGCCAATCGAGCGGTGGCCTTTGCGGAGAAGGAGTGCCCCGGCGTGCAGGCCGGCGGCTTGCCAGTCTATATCAAGGCTGGGGAGCTGGATGCCGGGGTAGGGGTAGCCACGCACGATGCACGGGATGTTTTCTTTCTCAAACCACAATTGGATTTCCTCACTGGATTGGTAGAGGATCCAAGCATCACAGTTGGTGGAATCAATGAGCTCACGTAACCGATGACCAGGACGCTTGTTAGTGAAAATAGAAGGTGTGTGGATATCGAGAGTAATGTTCTGGCGTGCCAGCATCTCGCGCAGGCGGTCCACCTCGATGAGCATGGTGGGCACAAGCTCTTCAAGCCTTCTGGGAGATAGGAAACCGATCCGGTGTTGGCGCTTTTTTGGAGCCTTGGCGGATTTTTGTTTTAAGATTTTACGCCGTTTTCCGTGTGCTCTGGCACTGATCCATCCTTGTTTCTCAAGCTCTGCGAGTGCGATGCGGACGGTATCCCGGCCGATTTGCAGGCTTGTGGCCAAGCTCCGCTCCCCGGGTAAGTGATCTTTGAGTTCGCCCGATGAGATCATTTCCTGAATGACCTGTACGGCTTGTGCGGCAAGGGATATGCGTTGCGGGATTTGCATGAGCTAAGGGATAAACCACTCTGGTATAAAAAACAAACCATTTCCTTTATGTTGTCGTTTATCCATCTTTTGGGCTAGTTAAATAAGTTTCTCAAACAATTAAATGAACGCATTAAACATAGACGGCCTTGTAGCCGCGACAGCGACCCCGATGAATCAAGATGGATCGATCAATCTTGATATGATCAAGCCGCAGGTGGACTACCTCGTCAGTAAGGACGTCAAAGGCATCTACGTGCTAGGTAGCACGGGTGAAGGTTTCTCACTAACGGATGATGAGCGGATGGCGGTGACAGAGGAATTTGTAAAGGCCAACGCAGGGCGGATGAAAACTTTTGTCCAAGTAGGGCATAACAGCTGGCAGGCATCTGCCATCTTAGCAGCCCACGCGGAATCCGCTGGTGCGGATGCCGTCTCCGCAACGCCTCCTGGCTACTTTAAACCCGAGGGTGAGCAGGGGCTTCTTAATGGATTAAAAATCATTACCGATGCCGCGCCTAAGACTCCTTTTTACTACTACCACATTCCGTTTCTATCAGGAGTGGCTATGGATGTGATGAAGTTCACCACCATGGCGTCTGAGCAGTTAGAGAGCTTCGTAGGGATCAAGTATTCTGACGGCTCAACTCTCTACAACCTCCAAGGAATGCAGCAGGCGGGGCCTAATAAAGAGTTTCTCTCCGGCTCAGATGAGGCATACTTGATGTCAGTGGCACAAGGCTACAAGGGTGCTGTCGGTAGCACCTATGGGTATGGCGCTGCGATCTATCAAAATGTGCGTGCCGCCTTTGAGCGGGGTGACATGGAGGCAGCTAGGGTGTGGCAGCAGCGTGCGATGCTGATGATTGATGCTTTGTTTGCGACTTGTGGTCGCGCTGGGCTGAAAGCTATTTGGGGGCTGGTGGGTGTGGACTGTGGTCCTGTGCGCTCACCTTTACCAACAGCATCCGCTGAGCAGATCGAGGAGCTGCGCAAACGTCTGGACAGCTATGGATTCTTCGAGTGGGATACGGAGAAGCTTCTGGCATCCGCCTAAACACGACCCAAAAAACCGCCTTAAAAATTCCCCTTATGGGCTGCCTCTGCGGTGAATCGCGCAGGCAGCCTTTTTATTATTACCCTATCTAACAAACATACTTATTATGCGTTTATTTATCCTTCTAGGAATTTGTTTTTTATCTGGTTTGGCATCGGCAGGCGATGCCATTAAGTGGTCCTCTGAGATGCCGCCATTACCTGATGAGTATGGCTACGCTGGTGGCTACTCGGCGATTGTTGGCGAAGGTGAAAGCCGCACACTGGTCTTTGCGGGTGGTGCTAACTTCCCCTATAAAAACCCATTTGATGAGGCAAAAAATGCCAACAACGGTCAGCCGAAAGTTTTCCATAACACGGCATTCTCGATCTCGCTGGCGGCAGAAGGTTTAACGAGTAAGGGCGAGTGGAAGTCTGCCACACCCTTGCCAATGGAGCTTGCCTATGGAGCTTCTGTTTCTCTGCCGCATGATCACTCAGCGTTGTTTATTGGGGGAAACGCTGGAGCCGATGGCGCGGGAAGATCCGCTAAGGTGTATCGGGTCACTACTCAGAATGGCACGATCAGCTACACAGCCATTGCTGACCTTCCCGTAGGTGTAACAAACATCGCGGCAACATTGGTTGATCAAACGGTTTATGTTTTTTCAGGAAACTCGCTGGCGGGGTCTGAGCAGCAGTTTCTAGCGCTCGATACTTCTAACAGTGATTCCACAAAGTGGCAGTGGGAATTGCTTTCATGGCCAGAGAGGTCAGCTGGTGTTCCGGCGCGGGCACGGGGGAACTACACCATCGGCAATATGGCGGGGAAGGTCTATGTGTTTGCGGGGCGCTCCGCACATGATCCGGCAGATGACAGTATGCAAAAGGTGGATATCAACGAGATGCATAAGCTGGATTTTTTCCGCGATTGTTATGCTTATTCGCCGAAAGCGGGATCTTGGAAACGCATTGCGGATCTGCCGATGGGGATTTCTGCTGCTCCCTCGAACGCTGTGCCAGCGGGCTACTCTCACTTGCTAATGCTCGGAGGTGTGCCGGTTGAGTTTTTACGAGATTTGTTAGATGTTGAAAAATACCCCACGCTGAATGCGGGGCGGCAAGGGTTTGACCATCCGGGATTTCCGCGTGATATCTGGGGTTATCACTACGTGACTAATACATGGGCGAAGTTTGGCAAAGTGCCAGAATCTATGCGCTCCACTGTGACTGCTCCTGTGGTGATCGATGGTGCGGAGTTCATTGTGCCCTCTGGTGAGTGGAGCCCGAAGCTACGCTCGAATGCCATGCGCGTTGGCAAAATAGCGGCGGACCGCCCGTCCTTTGGCGCGATCAATTGGGTGGTGGTTTGTGTTTATTTGTTAGGTATGGTGTTGGTCGGTTATTGGTTTATGAAAAAGGAAGCCGCCTCTAGCACGGATGATTATTTCCGTGGTGGGCAGCGCATTCCGTGGTGGGTAGCTGGGCTATCGATCTTTGCCACGGTGCTTTCCTCGATCACCTTCATGGCTATTCCAGCGGTGGCGTATAGTGATAACTGGAACCGCTGGATTGGACAGTGGCCGATCCTTGTGCTGGTGCCGTTGGTGGTGTTTTTCTACCTGCCATTTTTCCGTAAGCTGAATCTAACATCAGCTTATGAATATCTGGAGGCGCGGTTTAATCTGGTGATCCGCTTGATCGCTTCTACTTCGTTTATGGTTTTCCATATTGGAAGAATCGCCATCGTTCTTTACCTGCCAGCGTTGGCTCTTTCATCGGTGACGGATATGAACATCTACATTGCCATTTGCGTAATCGGGGTGCTCTGCGTGATCTACACTGTGATGGGTGGTATTGAGGCTGTGGTGTGGACGGATGCTATTCAGGCGTTGGTGCTCATCGGGGGGGCATTGTTATGTTTCGGGCTCGTCGTAGCCAAAGTGGATGGTGGGTTTGGTGCTGTTACTGCCACCGCAAGTGAAGGGAAGTTTCTAACCGCTGAGTGGTCTATGGAGGAGGCTAAAAACTTCAGCTCTAGCACGAAGTCCGGCTGGCTGTTGTTCCTCGGTTTCTTGTTTGCCTCACTGCCGAGTTACACCTCTGGTCAGGATGTCGTGCAGCGCTATGTAACCACCCCATCAGAAAAGGCGGCAGCGCGCTCGCTGTGGCTGAATATCTTTATGGTATTAGTCGGTTCTGCTATTTTCTTTGCCCTGGGCACCGCACTGTATGTTTTCTATCAGAACCATGCAGGGATGCTTGATCCTACGATGGCGAAGAACGATGGCATTCTTCCGTTTTTCATCATGCAGAACTTACCCGTAGGCGTAGCCGGCCTGATCATTGCGGGGGTGTTTGCTGCAGCGCAATCGACGATTTCCAGCTCATTGAACTCCGTGGCGACGGCCTTCGTGACGGACTACTATGGTCGGGTAATTGCACCAGAAAGTGCGGATGCCAAACGCCTCAGCGTGGCGCGTAATGTGGTGATCATTCTCGGTGTGTTAGGCATCGGATGTGCCTGCTTAGTCAGTGCAGGAAACATTAAATCCGCTTTTGACACTTTCAATATGTTTGTTGGATTCGCGATGGGACCACTTGCTGCAATCTTTGCTCTAGGCATCTTTACCAAGCGCGTCAGTGGTGCTGCGGCACTGATCGGAGCGATTGCTGGAGCACTTGTGTTAGGCGTGGTACAATACACAAACAGCACAGGAGTCACTAACATCTGGGGACTCTTTAATGGCTTGATCTGCTTTACCACCACCTTCACTGTGGCACTGGTGATGGGCTTCGTCATGCCTGCCAAGCCTGAGCAGGTGAAGGGGCTAAATATTCACAGCTAATCACCATTTTTCTTATGTCTAACTACACTCGTGATGATCTAACATCTCTGCGTGATTTTTACCGCACCAGCCTACTGGATGATACGTTAAACTTCTGGTTGCCCCGATCCATTGACACTGAGCACGGCGGCTACTTGCTGATGCGTGATCGTGATGGATCGCTGTTAGATGACGATAAATCTGTCTGGTTTCAAGGCCGGTTCAGTTCTATTCTCGGAAACCTTTACAACACCGTCGAGCCGCGCCAAGAGTGGCTGGATGGAGCGAAGGCGGGTGTGGATTTCTTGAAAAATCACTGCTTTGATGAAGACGGTCAGATGTTTTTTCTGATGACCCGCGATGGCAGGCCGCTGCGCAAACGCCGGTATTTTTTCTCTGAGGCGTTTGCTTGTGCGGCGTTTGCTCACTATGCCAAGGCAACCGATGATGCAGCACTTGCGCAAGAGGCGAGGGATTTGTTCAAACGCTGCACCGAATACGCAGATGGAACTTTGCCACTTCCTGCTAAGTTTACTGAGGAGCGCCCCACCAAAGGGCTCGGCGTGCCGATGATTTTCCTCAATGTAGCCCAACAACTCTGCGACACCATCGGCGATGAGTTTGCCGCTTCAAAAATAGACGACTTCATCCGTGATATTGAAGGTTGTGTCAACGATGACCTCCGCTGCGTGATGGAGTGCACCGCACCTGATGGTAGCGTGATTGATCACCTTCAGGAGCGCACCATTACTCCAGGGCATGCCATCGAGGGGGCATGGTTTATCTTGCATGAAGCCAAACGGAGAGGTGGTGATGAGGAACTACAAGAGCTCGGCCTCAAAATGCTCGATTACTCGTGGGAGCAAGGGTGGGACAAGGAACACGGTGGCATCATCTACTTCCGCGATCCCACAGGGAGACCTGTCATGGAGTATTGGCAGGACATGAAGTTCTGGTGGCCACAAAACGAGGCCGTCATAGCCACCTTGTTAGCCTACACAATGACAGGCGATGAAAAATACGCACGTTGGCACAAGATGATTCACGACTACGCGCACAAGTACTTTCACGATAACGAACACGGCGAGTGGTATGGCTACCTGCACCGAGACGGCCGGATCTCCACACCGATGAAAGGAAACCACTACAAAGGCCCCTTCCATCTTCCACGTATGCAAATGTACTGTTGGCAACTCCTCAAAAACCACCTAGCCTAACATTATATTCCGTCAACGACCATGAAAACTATCCTCACTATTTGCCTGCTCGCCGCTTTCCCTCTCGTTTCCCATGCCCAATCACCTGCTGCCCCAGCACAAGAAACAGAACAACACACCGCGAACACTCCCGCTCACAAACTCAATCACGCGTGGTGGAAAAAACGCCACGAACAAAAACTTGCCGCTGCTAAAAATGCAGAGTGCGAACTTCTATTCATTGGTGACTCCATCACCCACGGGTGGGAAGGCGCGGGGAAAAATGTTTGGAAAGAATACTACGCCAAGCGCAAGGCGTTTAACATCGGCTTCTCTGGTGACCGCACTCAGCACGTAATCTGGAGGCTCAACAACGGTGAGCTAGCGGACTTCAAACCTAAAGTAGCCGTCATCATGATAGGCACCAACAACACTGGCCACTCGATGCAGAAAGCTCAAGAAACAGCCGATGGCATCAAAGCAATCATTACCAAATTGCATAAGCACAGCCCAAAAACAAAAGTTCTCGTGCTTGCGATCTTCCCACGCGGTGACAAGGCCACACACAAAATGCGCATTCGTAATACCGAGATCAACAACATCATAAAAACCTACGCGGATGATAAACTCGTGCACTATCTAGATATGGCACCCGCTTTCCTAACCAAGGACGGAGTGCTTACCCGAGCTGTGATGCCTGACCTCCTTCACCCTCGCGAGCCAGGCTACAAGATATGGGCAAAAGCCATGGAGCCAAAGCTCAAAGAGCTACTCGGTGAGTAATATCATAAAACCCCACTGCGCTATCTCCTTTATCTAAGACCTTGACGTTTCTGCGGTCACACCCTAGAAGAGCCGCGCATCATTCCTAACTTGCCCATGACCCGCACATCTATTGAAGCCTGCGCCAAGGCCTTTGTCGTCGTTCTCTTTATCCTCTTTGTCTATTCCGCTTACAAAGTGATGGATATGATCGGCTGGGTGTAATGGCCCATATCGTTTGACCCTTGCGAGACGAGGGAGGCTTGTGGTAAACATCATTTCTGATGAATTACTCACGGCTCACCACATTGCGGTCATCTCTCGTTTTTGTTCTTTTTGTTTCTCTCTCGGCTACAGTTTTTTCTCAAGAAGGCAAGCTGCCGCCGCCGAATATTCTATGGCTTACATCGGAAGATCATGGCCCGCATCTTGGATGTTATGGCGATGATTATGCCACCACGCCAAACATAGATGCCTTTGCGGCACGATCATACCGTTATGATCGTGCCAGTTCCACTGCACCGATCTGCGCACCCGCTCGCACCACAATTATTACTGGGATGTATGCGCCGTCTTTGGGTGCTCAGCACATGCGCTCGCGAGTTCACATCCCAAGCTGGTTTAAACTCTTGCCGGAGCAAATGAAAACCGCTGGCTACTATTGCACTAACAACTCTAAACAAGACTACAACCTCATCCTCGGTCGTAAGATCTGGCATGAATCATCGCGTAAAGCCCACTGGAAAAACCGCCCAGAAAACAAACCTTTCTTCGCCGTTTTCAACACCACCGTTTCTCACGAGAGCCAAATTAGAAATGCTAACCCCCACCCGAAACATGACCCCGCCAAGGCTCCGCTACCTCCCTACCACCCAGACACCCCTGAGGTGCGCAAAGACTGGGCTCAGTATTACGATCGCCTCAGCGGGGTGGATGCTTTTGTCAAAAAGCACCTCGATGCACTAGAGAAAGAGGGCCTCTCTGAAAGCACCATCGTCTTCTTCTACGCGGACCACGGCTCAGGCATGCCAAGGCATAAACGCTACGTCGGCTGGTCCGGATTACACGTGCCACTGCTCGTTCACGTTCCAGAAAAATACAAACACCTCGCACCAGAAAACTACCAGTCAGGAGGGAGCACAGACCGCCTTGTCGGCTTCGTGGATCTTGCCCCCACAGCCCTTTCCATCGCTGGTGTGAAGCCGCCTAAATGGCAACAAGGTGGTGCCTTCATGGGAAAACACTCCACCGCAGCACCTAAGTATAGTTTTGGTTTCCGGGGCCGCGCTGATGAACGCCCTGATTCCAGCCGCAGCGTCACCGATGGCCGCTACATCTACATCCGTAACTACTACCCGCACCTGCCACACGGGGTTCCGTTAGACTACCAAATGCAAACCCCTACCACCCGCATTTGGTATAACCTTTTCAAACAAGGGAAACTTAACGCCGTGCAAGCGGCATTCTGGAAACCTCGCGCCGTTGAGGAGCTTTATGATCTTAGCAAAGACCCCCACGAAACCAAAAACCTAACCACCGAGGAAGCTCACCTCAAGAAACTCACCGAGCTTCGGGCGGCACATCAGAAGCACCTCATCAGCACCCGCGATACCGCTCTCCTTCCTGAGAGCCTTATGCACCAGCTAGCCACAAAGCATCAATCCCCCCCCTACCGCATCGCTAAGGAATATTACGAGCTAGAAAGGCTCATTCGTGATTACACCCAGCTTCAGTTGTTAGGCCGCAAGGCAGCTGATGATAAAATCAAAATGATCACAGGTAAACCTACCCCCCAGCGTGAATACTGGAAGCTCACCTACCTCCTTTCTCAATCAAATGAAGTGGTGCGCAAACACATGGATTCCATCATGAGGTATTCGGGAAGGAGTAACCTTCGCCTAGAGCTAATCGCCCGTGCCCACCTTGATGAAAAACAACGCGCCGCCGCCCTCGCCGAGCTTGTTAGGCTGTCCGATCCCGCCACCAAAGATCTCTACACCTGCATCGAATCACTAAACTCACTCACCCGACTACAACCGCTGCCAAAAAACATCCTCACCGCACTCTCAGCTCAGCCTAACAATGTTCCTAACCCCGGCTTCGCCAAAAACTACATCCCGCGCCTACGAGAGAATCTCGGTCTCAATCAGAAAAAAACAAAAAACAAAAAACGCAAAAACGTCCTCTTCATCATCGCGGACGATCTGAACTGTGACATCGGCTGCTACGGGCACACCACTGCTCATACGCCATTCATTGATCGGCTCGCCAAGCAATCGCTACGTTTTACCCACGCCTACAATCAAAACCCACGCTGCAACCCAAGCCGCACATCGTTTCTAACAGGAATCTATCCATCACGAACGGGTGTGATGGGGAATGGCTCTCCGCATTTTCGTAAGAAGCACCCCGATATCGTCACCCTCCCGCAGCACTTCAAAAACAACGGCTACTTCACCGCCCGCGTTGGCAAGATTTATCACTACGGTGTGCCTTCTCAGATAGGAACCGATGGCGAAGATGATCCAGCATCATGGAGCCACGTTGTCAACCCGCGTGGCATTGATCGTGAGGTGCTTGATAAAGTCCACACACTACAAAAAGGCCAATTTGGCGGTACCCTCAGCTGGCTGAAACTTCCATCCACCCACAGGAAAAAATCAAACCCTACATCATGCCGAAAAATGATCGCGATGACATCCCTCTCGCCGCCCTCGCAGATAGGCCCAAACAGCTCGATCTCACCATCGCTCAGCGAAAGGAAATCATACAAGCATACTACGCCAGCGTTTCCCTCATGGACGCCCAACTCGCTAGAGTTGTTTTCGAGTTAGAAAGGTTAGGTTTGAAGGATGACACCATCATTATATTTACCTCAGATCACGGCTACCACCTCGGTGCTCATGGACTCTGGCAGAAAGGTGATCTCTTCGAAGGCTCCTGCCGTGTGCCGCTACTGATCCATGCTCCTGGCATCACGACCGGTGGTTGGGAAACTCGTTCTCTAGCAGAAATGATCGATCTCTACCCGACGCTTGCCGAACTCTGCGCTCTAAAAAAGCCAAACCATCTTCAGGGTAAATCCCTCGTCCCCATTCTCAAAGATCCACGTGCCCAAGTCCGCAAGAACGCTCTCACCATGTCCCCCAGTGCCGCCGCCCGAGTGCACAAGTCCCTACGCGGTAAAAAAATATCCGGTTACACCATCCGCACTGCCCAATACCGCTATACCGAGTGGGGTGGCGGAAAGCACGGACGTGAGCTCTACGACTACGGTTCTGACCCCGAGGAACTCACCAACCTCGCAGAAAACAAACGCCTCGCCTCCGTTGTAGAAGTTCTCAGAAAGGAGTTACACCAGCGGATCAAGCAGGCAGGTGGAAAATGAACCTCAAGGCAGCCTTATCCCTGTACCCTGTATGGACGACGTTTTTATCTCATTTCAATACCCGGTCGATCTGTGAAGCAATTTGTCCACACGGCCTAAGAGAGCTTACCCGCAGCATTGGTCAAAAGTAAAATTAACGATGCAAAGAGTAGAGCGCTTGCAGAGTTCTTAGTTATTTTCATTCCCCAATCACTTTAACTTGTAAACATAATATGCTTTCAAAACTGTTCTACCATCTGTGCGGTTCGGTAATTGTTCTGACACCCCTCTCTGCTCTGTCCGCTAACAAACCTAACATTATCTACATTCTGGCTGACGACCTCGGCTACAATGAGCTCGGCAGCTACGGGCAGAAACAGATCAAAACCCCAAACATTGATGCCCTAGCAAAATCAGGCATCAAATTCACCCAGCACTATTCAGGTTCAGCCGTCTGCGCACCCACCCGCGCATGTTTCATCACCGGAAAACACAGCGGCCACTCACAAGTTCGCAATAACTCCGCTGGAATTTTCAAAAACCCAGCATCCAGAAAAAACCCAGCGGGCGAAGGCCAATACCCCCTCAAACGCGGCACTGAAACCATCGGCGGCATCCTCCAAAAAGCTGGCTACAAAACCTGCGCCGTCGGCAAATGGGGACTCGGTGGCCCCTTCAACGAAGGCTCTCCTAACAAGCAGGGGTTCGATCACTACTTCGGCTACCTCTGCCAACGCCAAGCCCACAACTACTTCCCCACCCACCTCTGGCGGAATGACAAAATGGTCAAGCTCGATGGTAACGAAGGCGGTAAACAGCTCCTCGGCAAACACTATGCCCCCGATCTCATCAACAAAGAGGCGCTAGAGTTTATCGAGAAAAACCACAAACAACCTTTCTTCCTCTACTACGCGACCATCATCCCTCACGTCGCACTGCAAGTGCCCGAGGACGATCCGGCCCTCGCCGAGTACCGCAAAAAATGGCCTAACGAAAAACCCTACATCGGTAATCGCGGTTATATCCCTAACAAAACTCCCCACGCAACCTATGCTGCTATGATCACGCGCATGGATCGTTACATCGGCAATATCATTGCTAAGCTCAAGAAGCTCGGCGTTTACGATAACACCCTCATCATCTTCACCTCAGACAACGGCCCCACCAACGCCGGCGGTGGTGGCGCATCCTACTTCAACTCCGCAGGTGATCTCCGTGCTTCCAAAGGCTCGTTCTACGAAGGCGGCATCCGCGTGCCATTCGTGGCATCATGGACAGGGAAAATCAAATCTGGCACCCAGTCTGATCACATTTCTGCCGGCTGGGACATGCTCGCTACCTTCGCAGACATCGCTGGAGAGAAACCTAACAAAGAAACCGACGGCATCTCTCTGCTCCCATCCCTCACTGGAAACGGCGAACAAAAGAAACACACCCACCTCTACTGGGAGCTAGGCACTCAACAAGCTGTCCGCATGGACAACTGGAAAGCCTACCGCCGCGCAGGCGGAAAAGTCTTCCTCTACGACCTCTCAAAAGACATCGGCGAAAAGAATAACATCGCCGACCAACACCCCGAAGTCCTTAAAAAACTTACTGATCTTTTCACCTCGTCACGCACTGATAACAAAGACTTCAAGGACCCAGCACAGCCCCGCGAGAAACGCCAAAAGCGCGAGCGCAAACGGAAAAACGAGAAGAGCAAAAAGTAAATCATAACTCTCAAGCCTATTTACTCAGTGGCTCTGCCAGAAGAAAATAAACGATCGCAATATTTGCTTTAATAATATTACACATGGTATTAGACTGAATAAGTCCGTCCCATTTTACCTATTCATTCTACCTATTAATACCCCCCATTATGAAAACAAGTTACATCGGCCTCACCTTAGCTATACTCGCCCATACTCCTCTCCATGCCGTAACCATTTTTACGAATGGCACCACTGATTTTAACAATGCCTCCAACTGGGATAATGGCCTCCCTGACAACGATGCAGCTGTAGGCGGGGTTGACCTCGATGCTGAAATCGCAGCGGGAAGCACCGCAGTGACATCTGGCAGCTACAATGCGACCGGCAGTTTACACTATAACTTGGACGTGCTGGGAGAATTAACCGTTTCATCAGGCCACACAGTTCACTTGGGAACCGGTGGTGGCTACAATACAGGCACGGATCTAACCGTAAACGGTGGCACGCTAAATCTTGATGGAAAAGTGACTATCATCGGCGGAGGCGCCCATACATTTGTCACCAACGGAGGTGTCATCAACCTTCGTGCAGGAGGCGATTTCGATGGACGCAAGAACCTGAATTTAACTCTCGGCACCCTCGATATAGCTTCAAATGCTGTCTCAGCAGACGCAATCGACCACCTCAATGTAGGAAACGGCTCCATGATTCGCTTTGATATTGTTTCTACGGCATTTTCACTGGTTGCTTTGGGCAATGACCTAGATCTTTCCGCCACCGGAGCAACTCTAGACCTAGACATCACAGGCGCCACAGCAGGTGATTCTTACACACTTTTCACGACAGGTGGAGCCGTCGATGGAACCTTCTCAACATTCAATTACACCATCAATGATAGTTTAGTGGCCACCCTCGACTACAGCGTTGCTGATGAGCTAACGGTAAACATTACCGCCGTCCCAGAGCCATCATCCGCTGCTCTGCTCGCCCTCGGTGGCATAGCACTCACACTGCGCCGCAGGAAATAAACCACCTGCTATTAAATCGAACTTCGACGGGAGGGCTTAGGCTCTCCCGTTTTTTGTTTTGTAAAAATGCCGCGCAGCTCACAAGCGCGCACCCTGCCGCATTCTAGAGAGATGAATACCAGTCTGGAAAAACACCCACAATATTGAAACATTTGCTGGCATCCGTAGTTAATAAATTGTTCTGTGTAGATCCCAGAGAAGAAAATTGTTGATAGAAAAGACAAGCCACAACACTTTATCTTCGCCATTCTAGATAGCAGTCCCGCAAACGCAGCAGCGACATCGCAATCAATCCACTCCAAGCACTCCCCAGCTAATCACATTATGAAACGCTCTCTCATCCTTCTTGCATCTTGTATCTTTCATCTTCCATCTCAAGCAGCCCCAGCTAGCAAACCGAACATCGTCATTCTCTACTCCGATGACGCTGGCTATGCCGACTTCGGTTTCCAGCCAGTCTGTGCGCCAGAGATGAAAAAGCTGACACCGAACATTGACACTATCGCCCGTGATGGCGCCCGCTTGACTGATGCCTACATGGCGGGAAGTGTGTGTTCCCCCTCGCGAGCTGGGCTAATGACCTCTCGCTACCCGGGGAGATTTGGCTACGATAACAACCTCCCCCCCGGGTTTAAAAGTGGACTCGATCTCAAAGAAACCTTCGGCGTAAAACGCCTGCAAAAACTCGGTTACAAAACCTCCCTCATCGGCAAATGGCACCTCGGCTACCCCGCAGAATTCCATCCCAACGAGCGTGGATTCGATTGGTTCTACGGCCTCCTGCAAGGATCCCGCGGCTATTACCCCTACGAGAAAGCCTCCCCACACAGGGTGATTCTCGATAATAAAAAGCCGACCAAAGAAGAAGGATATGTTACTGACCGATTTGGTGATGCGGCCTGCAAGTTTATCCGTGAGAATAAGGATAAGCCATTTTATCTCTTTGTATCGTTCACCGCGCCACACGCTCCCAACCAACCAAACAAGAAAGATCTTGAGCGGATAAGCCACATTGAGAAACGGGGTAGGAAAAACTACGCGGGCCTCATCGTTTCGCTGGACGATAATGTTGGCAAAATTCTCAAAACCATCAAGGACAGCGGCATCGAAGATAACACCCTCGTGATTTTTACCAATGACAACGGAGGCCAGACAGCCACAGGCGCAAACAACGGAAAACTCAAAGGCAAAAAAGGAACCCTCTGGGAAGGCGGCGTGCGTGTTCCTTGGGCAATGCGCTGGCCCGCCAAAATCAAACCTGGCTCCGTCATCAACGATCCCATCATCTCCATGGACATCCTCCCCACCGTCGTAGAAATGTCTGGCAACAAGGTGGATGTAAAATGGAAACTCGACGGCCGCAGCTTCCTCCCGCTCATCACGGGCGAGAAAAAATCTCTCCCCACTCGCACACTCCACTGGCGGCAGGGCGGCTCCAAGGGACCCATTGCTCTACGCAAAGGCAAATGGAAACTCGTCCACAACCGCAAAGAGACCGGTGCCAAACCTGAACTCTATGATCTCTCTAACGACATCGGCGAAACCAAAAACCTCGCCACTGAAAAACCCGATATCCTCAAGGGATTGTTAGAAAAAATGAAAACCTGGGAAAGCCAACTCAAAGAACCCCTCTGGGGCGCAGGCTCACCCTCCCGCGAAGCCAAAGCCAAGAAACCCAAAAAGGAAAAAGGCAACCGCAGGAAAAAGAAAGAGAACGAAAAAGAGAAAGCAAACTAACCCACCACAATGAAACCACTACTCGCCACCCTGCTCGTCCTCACAGCGGCCTCAACCTACGCCGCGCCTGACAAACCTAACATCGTTCTCATCTACGCAGATGACCTCGGCTACAAAGACGTCGGCTACCAATCCAAAGGCATCTACAAAACACCCGTCCTTGATCGGCTAGCAAAGCAAGGAATGGTATTCACCGATGCCTACTCAAATGCCGCCAACTGCCAACCAGCCAGAGCCTGTTTGCTCTCGGGGAACTACACGCCGCGCCACCACGTCTTTGCCGTCAGCAGCACCAGCCGAGGTCCCAAAAACCAGATGCGCCTGATCCCCATCCCAAACCGGGACGGGCTGGTACAAAAAGATGAAACCATTGCCGATGCATTAAAGTCAGCAGGATACGCCACCGGACACTTCGGCAAATGGCACCTCTACGCCAAAGGTGGCAAGGGCGGCGGCGGCTCCCGACCCAGCGAGCAAGGGTTCGATGTCACCTACGATAGCTTCGGCGATGGCCCACTACTGGAAGGTGCCAAGGGAAATAAAAAAGGCCCTCCCAGCGATCCCAAAGGCGTCTTTGCCCTCTCCAAACAAGCCTGCGACTTCATGGAGAAAAACAAAGACAAACCATTCTTCGTCTATCTCGCCCATCATGCACCCCACGGCCCATATCAAGCACGCGAATCCACGCGGAAAGAAATCAATAATCTCTACAAAGCCTGCATCTACGATCTCGATGCCAGCGTCGGTCGTGTGTTAGAAAAATAATTTAACACAGATGACACGGATGACCACAGATTCACACAGATCAAATCCTCTGAATTCCCCCCAACAAAACACCCTAACAAAAACCACTCCACCATCCACCATCCACCATGAAATCACCACTTCTCCTAAGTCTTCTATCTTGCATCTTGTATCTTGCATCTCCCCCCTGCCAAGCCAAGAGCCAGCCTAACATCCTATGGATTTTCTGCGAAGACCTCTCCCCCTGGATGGAATCCTACGGTCACTCCGTCAACGCTGGCAAGACCCCCACACTCGATAAACTCAGCAGCAACGGCCTCCGTTTCTCCCGCTGCTACGTGCCAGCCCCCGTTTGTTCCGCCTGCCGCTCCGCCATGATTACCGGCGTCTATCAAACCACCACCGGCACCCACCAGCATCGTTCCTCCCGCAGCAAGGAAGCCGCCATCTACCTCCCAAAGGAAATTAAAACTCTCCCCCAAATTTTCCGCGCCAACGGATACGCCACCTTCAATAAAGGTAAAGACGACTACAACTTCATCTACAAACGCGACGAGCACTACTCCGTCGGAAACCCCAAACCCAGAAAAGGATTCTACGGTAAAAAGGGCAAAGCCGACTGGTCACAGCTCCCGAAAGACAAGCCATGGTTCGGACAAATCCAACTCGGCGGCGGCAAAACCAACACCCGTGGCCTCAAAGACAAAGTCGATCCCGCCACCATGAAAGTCCCACCCTACTTCCCTAACGAAGAAATCTTCCGCAAAGAATGGGCACACCATTACGACACCGTCCGCGTTACCGACGGCCACGTAAAAGGCATCCTGCAGCGACTCAAAAACGACGGTCTGTTAGAAAACACCATCGTCTTCTTCTTCTCTGATCACGGCAATAACCACTCGCTACGCCACAAACAATTCTGCTACGAAGGCGGCGTCCACGTCCCCCTCATCATCTCCGGTCCCGGCATCCCTAAAAATGCCGTGCGTAAAGAAATGATCAGCGCCCTCGACATCTCCGCCACCACCCTCGCCCTCGCTGGCATTGAACTCCCCGAATACCTCCACGGCCAGAACCTCTTCGCCAAGGACTTCAAAAAACGCGACCACGTCGTCTCCGCCCGCGACCGCTGTGATTACACCATCGACCGCATCCGCACCGTGCGCACCGAGAAATTCCGCTACATCCGCAATTTTCTAACCGACCGCATCCTGCTCCAGCCGCAATACCGCGATGGCCAAGCCCAAACCAAACGCCTCCGCGAGCTGCACGCCCAAGGAAAACTCGGCAAAATCCCCGAGTGGGCATTCTTTGGCAAACGCCCCGCCGAAGAGCTCTACGACATGGAAAAAGACCCCCACCAAGTCAACAACCTCGCCACCGATCCCAAATATGCTGCCGAGCTCAAAAAACACCGCAAGCTTCTCGCCACATGGATCAAAGAAACCGACGACAAAGGCGAGCAACCCGAGTCAGAAAAAAACCTCCGCGCCATTTTCAAACGCTGGGGTAAACGCTGTGTCAACCCCGAGTTCGATGTCTTCAAAAAAGAAAAAGCAGACGACAAAGCGAACGACAAAGCAAAACCAGCAGCAGGCTCAAAAAAAAAGCTAACAGCCGCTGACTACCAGACCATCAACATCCGGGGCTGGACCGTTCACGTGGAAAAATCCCTCCACGGACACCCACTCCACCCGACCGCGATCAAGCTGTTAGACGCAAAACTTGGTAAAATCACCAAGCTCATCAACCCTGAAATCCTCCCCGATCTCAAAGCCGTCCCCATCTGGCTAAACAAAGACATCCGCCGAGGCGCCTGCTACCACCCGAACCCAGCCTGGTTGAAAAACAACCAGCGCATGCCAGAAAAAGTCCGCTCCATAGAGCTACAAAACGTCCACAACTTCATCCACTGGTCCAAACCCCAACCCATGATGATCCTCCACGAACTCGCCCACGCCTACCACCACCGCGTGCACAAGTTCAAGAACCCCGTCATCACCGCTGCTTTCAAAAACATCGTCGCCAGCAAGAAATACGAAAAGGTCAAACACATCGACGGCCAAACCAAACGCCACTACGCCCTAACCGACGAAAAAGAATACTTCTCTGAGTGCACGGAAGCCTACTTCGGCAAAAACGACTTCTACCCCTTCACCCGCGCCGAACTCAAAGCCTATGACCCCCAAGGCTACGCCATGGTAGAAAAAGTCTGGAAAGTCACCCAATAATCCAGCTCCCCCCACCGCCAAGGAGCACGTCAAGGAATACGTCAAGGAGCACGGGCTTGCAGCCCGTTATCTGCCTATCGAGCAAAGAATCAAGCCCCCCGTGTTTCATCCTGAAGTATCAACCCAAGCCCATTCGTATAATTAGCAAAATTCGTGGTCAAGCGCCGCAGGCACCATCCCAAGCCCAATACCCAATGACAAGTGACTATTGGCCGAGCCGCAGGCTCTACAAATCATCAAACGGACTCCTCACCCCACATCCGCTTGCACCCACCGCGACATGTGTGTAGATCTCAGTAGTTGAAACATCTCCATGTCCAAGCAGTTCTTGTATTGTGCGTAGGTCACAACCTCCCTCTAACAAATGCGTAGCAAAAGAATGCCGTAAACAGTGAGAGGTCACCCGCTTTGCTATTCCTGCCGCCAACGCAGCCCGCCTAACTGCACGAGAATAGACCACCTCATGAAAATGATGTCTTCTAACAATACCAGACTCAGGGTCCTTGGAGTGGTGATTTGCGGGAAATAACCAAAACCACTCCCACCGTTCACCGGCCTTTGGCATTTTACGAGCCAGCGCACCAGGCATCATAACCCCCGGAGATTCTTCTCCTCTATCTTCTTCATAGTATTTTCTTACCTCAAGTAGATGATTAACAATAGGCTGAACCAATTTTTCTGGCACCACCGTGACACGATCCTTATCCCCCTTACCTGACCTAACGGTTAGCTGGCGCCTATTTGCATCCACATCCTTCACACGCAGATTCACAAGCTCACTCACTCTCAAGCCAGCACCATATTGAAGCTGTGCTGGCAGTCGATAACTAGGCTCGAGCTTTTCTATTAACCGCATCACCTCATCCATACTGAGCACCACGGGTATTCTCTTGGGTGTTTTCTTTAACTTAACCCCTAGATCTACCTCCTCCATGCCGCACACATCACGGTATAGAAACACCAGTGCATTCAATGCTTGCTTCTGTGTTGAATAACTAATCCTGCCTTTAGCAACCAGCTCTGTCAGCCATTCCCGCGCGCACGCTGTATCCAGAACCCGCTCACGGCTTTCAGCCCATGCCGCATACCTTGCCGCCCATCCGCCATAAGATTTTCTCGTCCTTATCGCCAAGCCCCTGCGGGCACCAGTCCTCTCGACAGCGTCCCTCACCTTTTCTGCTAGGTTGACTGTATCCACCCCCTTCTCTGTACATAAATCAATCCAGTGTAACAACCAGCGTATCGCCTCTGCCCATTGCTCTTCTTGCCAATCCTTCCGAACCTTTGCTTGCACCTCTAGTTTCCAAAACTTTCGTGCCGAGTCCACTCCAGCAGCCATCCGTTTGGTCAACCGCCATTGCTCATACCATGCCAGCACAAATCCATATCCCTGTTTTTCACGATCACTCAAATCCCTTGAGGCCAGCAGGTCCGCCCTCCAATCTCCACTCATATTCTGCACAAGGGATTTTCTAAAACTCATTTTTGCAAGACGTGTTCTTAAAAACACTCCATCAAGAAAAAATTACATGGTTCAGCAAGAAAAATATTCAGTCATCTGAGATAATTTAGAGCTCAATAACAAAACATCCAGCTTATTCAAAGAGCATCAATATCAATTTAATCTAACAAAATAGAGGCTTGTATAAATTAAATCAGATTGCTATTTTCCCCTCACCAATAAGGAAAACAGCTATACCCCTTAGCCATTCCTAATGATCTCCCATCAAGTAACATCTGATATGAGGTCAACTAATTATACTGTTGGGCAAAAATTAGAAGACACGAATGCCAGACAAACCCGCAGACCACGCGCACACAGCCGCTGAAAAAGTAATCACAAGCACGCATTCAGCGATTGATGCCGTAAATGCCTTCACGCGAAAGATATTCGTGACGCGAGGAGGTCGCATCGGAAGCGGCATGGGTAGTGTGGTCGAAGCGTTGTGGGGATTTCACGTAAATCGAATTCTGAAGGCTGAAGACGGCATCGACTACGAGCTTGGGTGGATCTACGGTCACGAATACAATGACTTCGCTTGTGTTTTGACGGACGAGGATTGGAATCCTGCAACAAAGGAGGGAGAGCTGTTCCGAATTGAAGTCAAATCCATGGTTGCTTCGGCGGACGAATCGAAAGCCCATTTTGACCGACTTCAGCACGAGTTTGCCCAGGACGAACTGCTTGCGGTTTTTCTCTGGGATT
>JBMYYO010000002.1:0-60717 GCA_049609505.1 Akkermansiaceae bacterium
TCCATGACGGCTACAGCTATTCATTCAACTTCCACCCCTAGCTTGGTCCCCCTGTCTAGGGCTTCAGCGCTTTGTTATTGATGCTGTGATAGATAAGTGTTACTTTGCCTATTATGGATACAAAAAATGAAGTAGAGGCTGTAAGCGCAGCCGTCGTGTGTGATATTTCTCGCCACCTCAAACAGGGGTTCATGTTTGTTGGTGCATCCATTGTAGTAGGCTCTCTAATTTTAGGCGGCAGCCTAACCGATCATAAAGGTTTGGAAATGGTACTATTTATTTTGGCAGGAGCAATAGTTTCTATTTGGGCGGTATATACCGTTTTTAAGTTTTTCATCAGACTGGCAGCAGCAAGGAAACGCACTCGGGAAAGCATCCAGCTAGAACAAGCGGTTTCAGGCAGAATGACCATTTCAAAAAAAGGCATTGTATCAACTACAAAAGATGTAGGGAACAACCCTATTGCGGCAAGAAGCTTGTCTTAGATAATGTAACCAATCGGACATAGGCTACGCCATAAACAGTAAAAAATTTGGCTAACTTGAACGTTTTGAGCTTTTTAGATGTCATGAATAGACATGAGCCAGCCCAACACCTCATCTGCTCCTAGCCCGCCTTCTTTTCCCTCCCCAACCAATCTGGCCATACACAAAAGTTAGGTAAAAGGGGTGGTTTCCATGATTCCATGGGTGGATGGGCATGCGTGGTTCCCTCTATGAATCGATAGCATTGTTCTCATGTATCTAGCTGAGATCACCATCCCCAGAAAAGGATGATCCTGCTATACAAACTCATGCGTTGACGCCACCAGACGCCTAGCACAGACTAACGAAAGATCATCATGGCAACCACATTAACGATACGAGACGAGACCCCATCCGGCGAGGTTTTGCGGGAATTCACCCTCCAAGATTTGGCTGAAACCATCACCGCGCGAGAGCTTCTACGAGCGCGTGTTTATCAAGAAGTGCAGGACTATAATCAATCCGTAGGTGAAAAGAAATTCACTGGGTTAATCAAACCGAGTGCCACTGAAGAACGCCTTAATGGCAAGAAACCAGAAGCGCGGAAGATTGATTGGGAACGCCAATTTGAAAAAGCCTGCGAGGCGTTTCTAACAAATGGTTTTTTTATCATCGTCGGCGACACTCAGGTGGAAGATCTTGAGTCCACCATTACAGTGGAGGTGGATACCGCGGTATCTTTTGTCAAACTCACGCCATTGGTCGGAGGGCAAACAGAAAAACACTATGTGTGCTCAATCGAGAAAAATTGACGCTAGGCAGGCGATCAAGCACGCCTACCCAGACTACATGGAGGCGCTGGAAGGGGTCATGGAAGTCCCTACAGACACCACGCTTGATCGCGAGGCCAACTACGGCACGATCCTGAAAACATTCCCTGGGTGCAAACTCTACGTTACGAAGTCAAAGCTAGACGACGATGCGCTTTGCCAAGAATTGTTAGACCTGGTCAAGGCTGCGGAGAAAAGCAAATGTTACGGTGATGGCCCAGGAGCGCAGCTCATTCATAGCCCATTGGGTGCAGTGTGGGCGGTGAAGTTAGTGGCATCCGCGATGATGAGCTGTTTCCTGCGCAAGAAAGGTCTCATTCTAAAGGTGGAAACCATCCAACCTTTGATGGAATTTTATCAAAGCGATGATTGGTGGTATTCCTCCATGATTGACTTTGGCTTATTACTCAATCTGGTGGAAAACTTGGAGATCCCACCAGAGAAAACCCGCGAGCATTTTGGCACTTGGTTAGAGCAGAGGCTCGAAGCAAGGCGCGCTTGGAGCTACAGCGCGAGTTTGAAGAAAGAAAAGAAACGGTTAGAGTTTCTTCTGGCCGATGACTCTGGCCCAGCATTATTGGGTAGAGACGCATGGGCGGCACTGCTTTTACAAGATTACCGCGAGGCCGCAGACCCAGAATCGCTCGATCAGCTCTTTGATCTCATTGGCGAGGGTGCAGGGAAAACAAGACCATCTGCCAAGTGGCTCAAAGCCGCTCAAGAATATGTTTCTAACGTAAACACCACAGCTCTCTGCAATCATCTGGAGCGGTGGTTTGATGCGGTCGGCCAGCCTGCCGTGAATGATGGTGCAAACAATGATTACGAATGGCTACCAGCGGAACATCGTGGCATGATGCTGGATGATGGCGATAGCGAATACCTACGCGGCCTAGTCTGGCTGGCGGCATTAGTTCCAGGGAAGCAAATGGCGCGTGCCTTGTCTGACCTCATCTTTACCGCCTACAAAAAAGTCCCAGGTATTGGCCCTCGTGCTGTGAAAATTGGCAATGCTGGCGTAAACACACTCGGACTGATGGAGCACGAGGCCGCACTGGCTGAACTAGCAAAACTGAAAGTGAAGGTAAAGTTTGGCACCGCGCAAAACTTGATCGCCAAAGCTCTCGATGCCAAAGCAGAAGCGATGGGAGTTTCCCGCAATGAGGTGGAAGAAATGGCCGTGCCGGACTATGGTTTTAATACTGAACACATCGGTGAGATCCCTGCGGCTGACTTCACCGCTTTGTTAGAAATCATCTCTAGCAACAAAGTCGCTATCACTTGGCGCAACACTGAAACAGGCAAGGTGCAGAAGTCCGTGCCCGCCAAAGTCCGCGAGCAAGCACCTGATGAGCTCAAGGAAATCCGCGCCACCGCCAAGGACGTGCAGAAAATGATTCCCGTGGTGCAAGAACGCCTAGATGGCATGTATCTGGAAAAGCGGGAGTGGGATCTAACCACTTGGAAAACTCGCTACCTCCACCACCCAATCGTCGGCTGGGTTTCCAAGAGGTTGATATGGAACCTCACTGAGGGCAAAACAACAACCGCAGTCTTCTGCGTGGATGGTCAGTTTTACACACTCGATGGAAGTGCCCATGATGCATCGGCCAACACAACGGTCAGTCTCTGGCACCCGCTTGATTCCACCACCGAGGAAACGCTGGCATGGAGGGAGTTCATCCTCGACCGCAAAATCACCCAGCCGTTTAAGCAGGCATACCGCGAGATTTACCTCCTTACCGATGCCGAGCGAAATACAAACAATTACTCGAACCGCTACGCCGCACACATCATCAAACAACATCAGTTCAATGCACTCTGCGCAGCACGCGGATGGAAAAATAAACTTCGCCTGATGGTGGATGATGAATACCCGCCCGCGATGCGCCACTTAGAAGCATGGAAACTGCGTGCCGATTTCTGGATCGAAGGTGCTGGTGAGGACTACGGCACGGACACGCTAGAATCTGGCGCATTTATCTACCTCACCACGGACCAAGTGCGTTTCTATGAGGAAGGTGCCGCCACCAGCACCGCCCATGCCTGTGGCGGTGGCTATACCCTCAGACACGCAGCTAATGCGGCAGATCCCTTACCGTTAGAAAACATCCCCGCCTTGGTCTTCTCAGAGGTCATGCGTGATGTTGATCTTTTTGTAGGAGTGGCTAGCGTGGGGAATAACACCTCATGGGAGGACACTGGAAATACCGAACGGCAGCAATACTGGGAGAGCTTTTCTTTTGGCGATTTAGGAGAAACTGCCAAGACACGCAAGACGGTGTTAGAGAGGCTGATCCCTCGCATGAAAATTGCGGACAGATGCAGCTTTGCCGATAAATACCTCATCGTACGCGGTGATATCAGAACTTATAAAATCCACCTCGGCAGCACCAATATCATCATGGAGCCAAACGATCAGTATCTCTGCATCGTCGCCCAAGGAAGTCGTGCCCGCGCTGCGGATAAGCTCTACTTACCGTTCGAGGGTGACACCAAGCTAAGCGTGATCATCAGCAAGGCGATCTTGCTCGCCGATGACACGAAGATCAAAGACGCCACCATCCTCAGCCAGATTAACCAGCAGCGATGAGAGAAGCTGCGATGAGGAGGCCTCTGCTACTACTCCAGCTCAAGATCGCTGCCATCTTTGGGTGCTCTCACCACGCGATCTACGGCGTGTTTTGTGACGAGGTTTCCTTTGACGGCTCTGCCTTTCACTGCGAGCTCGCCAAAGCTGAAGAGGCGGGAAAGGCTACGGAGCCTCGGCACGGGCTTGAGGTGCACAAGCACCACGTTTTCCGCACTCTCCTGCTCGGCATCATGCACGGCAAAGTAGAGCACCCGGGAACCTTTTGTTCCTTTTGTTAGATCATACTCTTTATCACGGGTCACACCGCCTACGCGGAAACGTTTAGCGTAAACGGCACCTTGACGACCGTCCCGATAGATCATGGAGTAAATTTTATCCTCATCCTTGCGGAAAATGGCAACGTGTTGGGGGCGTTTTCCAACGAAGGCTTTGTCAGAGACCTTGATGACGCGCATTTTTCCTTCGCCATCGAAGGCGATCACATCATCAATCTTCGAGCACTTCTCCAGGCTCTCTTCCTTTTTAAGCCCCCATCCAGCAAAACCATTTTTGCGGTCGAGGTAGAGGGTTTCCGTCGCGGCCACCACCTGCACACGGTTCACCACGCCGAACTCCGTGACCTCGGTGCGGCGCTCACGCCCCTTTCCATACTTCTTGATCAGGTTCTTAAAGTAAGCCACCGCATAGCGAGTGAGCTGCTTGAGGTGCTTCTCCACCTCCGCGATATCGGATTCGAGGTTATTGATTAGCTCATCCGCCTTGAAGGAATCGTATTTGGAAATCCGTTTAATTTTAATTTCTGTTAGGCGGACAATATCTTCCTCGGTGACGGCGCGTTTGAGGAGCTTCTTGAACGGGTCCAACCCTTTATCAATCGCCTCGATGACGGCCTCCCACGTTTCACACTCCTCGATGTCACGGTAGATGCGGTTTTCGATGAAAATTTTCTCCAGCGATGAGAAGTGCCACTTTTCCTGAAGCTCGCCGAGCCTGATCTCAAGCTCCATTTTTAAGAGTGACTTGGTCTGGAAGGCAGAGTGCTTGAGGATCTCGGTGACACCCATGAAGCGCGGTTTGCCATCATAGATCACACAGGCATTCGGTGAGATGGAAACTTCACAGTCAGTAAAGGCGTAGAGCGAATCACGGGCCGTTTCAGGATCACTGCCAGCGGGAAGGTGAATCAGGATATCCGCTTCAGCGGCGGTGTTGTCCTCGATTTTTGAGATCTTGATTTTCCCCTTTTCGTTGGCCGCCACAATGTTGTCCATCAAGCCGCCCGTGGTCACACCGAAGGGTACTTGAGTGATGCGCAGGACACGTTTTTTTTCAATCTGGATCTCAGCACGCACACGGACCTTGCCGCCGCGTAGGCCATCATTGTAATTGCTAGCATCCATGATGCCGCCAGTGGGGAAGTCTGGTAGCAGCTCGAACTTCTCCTTCCGCAGTGCAGAAATACACGCCTCTAACAGCTCGATAAAGTTATGCGGCAGCATCTTACAAGCGAGGCCAACGGCAATCCCCTCTACACCTTGCGCAAGTAGCAGCGGGAACTTGAGAGGAAGCGTAACAGGCTCCTTGTTTCTCCCGTCATAACTGCGTGTCCACTCGGTGGTTTTAGGATTAAACGCCACCTCCAGAGCAAAGGGAGTGAGGCGCGCCTCAATGTAACGCGGCGCCGCCGCCTTATCACCAGTGAGCACGTTCCCCCAGTTTCCCTGAGTATCAATAAGCAGCTCCTTCTGACCGAGCTGAACCATGGCATCACCGATGGATGTATCACCATGCGGGTGGTATTTCATCGTGTTCCCCACGACGTTTGCCACCTTATTGTAGCGGCCATCCTCAAGCTCACGCATCGAGTGCAGAATGCGGCGCTGCACAGGCTTCAACCCATCATGGAGGTGAGGCACAGCGCGCTCCATGATGACGTAGCTGGCGTAATCAAGAAAGTAGTCCTTGTACATACCGCCAAGATCCTGAGGCTCATGGCTATCAGCTGCTGGGTCGTTTTCTGGATTGTCTCCAGTCGTAAAATCTAATTCATCCATTGGGGGAATTTATCGAGGAAAGGTAGGGCGGGATTATTTAATCAGCCTTAACCATCTATGCAATCATTCAATCGGAAAAAAATTTGGCACGATGCTTGCTTGCCATCTTATTGGAAACCGATAGAGTTTCATTATCACCGCCATGAAAAAAATAGAAGCCATCATCAAACCCTTTAAGTTAGAGGAAGTCAAAGAAGCACTTGCCGAAGTTGGCGTGCAGGGAATGACCGTTACCGAGGTCAAAGGATTTGGTCGCCAAAAAGGACACACAGAGATTTACCGCGGCAGCGAGTACACGGTGGATTTTTTACCCAAAGTAAAACTGGAAATCATCGTCGATGACGAGGACGCTCAGACCGTAGCTGGTGCCATTGTAAAAAGTGCCAACACAGGAAAAATCGGCGATGGAAAAGTCTTTATCTCACCCGTCGAGGAAGCTATCCGCATCCGCACGGGCGAAACCGGCAACGATGCCGTGGCTGTCAACTAACTTGCTTACACTTGCTAAGCAGAACGATTATTTTTAATCTCCCCGGGCAATGATTTCCATTGATCCCGTTAATATCCACTTCCACATCCCAGCAACTGATCCGCTAGGGCGGGAGGAAGTTTTAGGTAAGCTCCGCTTCTTGCCCGATCACGTTGCACTAAGCTGGCGGCTCAAAGGCAATGTCTTTCAAGGCGGCAAGGGTGAGATGACGAGTATCGATCTCCCCTATGGCGAGATTGAGCATGTAGAGCTAGTTAAAAAATGGTTTAAGATCCGCCGCATCATCCTCCGCATTTCAGACCCCGAATTGGTTAAAGAAATCCCAGGTGTCGAGATGGGAAAGATGACCCTACACATCGATGCTCGATCACGCGAGGAGGCAAAGAAACTTCGCAGCCTGATCGACTTCAAGCGCTCTGTTTTTGTGTTAGACGAGCACGAAAAACGCCTCAAGGCGATGAAGGAGCCCGGCTAAGTGGCGTAGTCAGCAGTGCTGCCACCATCAGCATTCCCGCGCTTGTCCAGAGGCTAGCGCCTAGCCCTCCGTAGAGAAACATCACGCCGGATAGCAAGGTGCCGAGCAATCTGCCACAAGCATTCGCCATGTAGTAAAACCCAACATCCAACGCCACGCCATCCTCACTGGTAAAAGCAAGGATGAGGTAAGAGTGGAGCGAGGAGTTAACCGCAAAAATGACGCCAAAAACGGCAAGGCCGCCAAGCACCGCCAGCAGCGGCTGCCACGGCAAGACCAGCGCAATACCCAATGTCACCAGCGCCAACACCACCACCCAGCCAACCGCCTCACGAGCAGGATGGGCAGAGTGTTTCTTACGAATCACACGCGGGGCAAGTGCCTGCACCACACCGTAGCCGATCACCCAGGCGGCCATAAATGTGCCTACTTGATTAAAGCTCCAGCCCATCGCTTGCTTGAGAAAAACGGGAAGAGCCACCACAAACCATACGTCCCGTGCAGCAAAGAGAAACATCCGTGCCGCTGATAGCCAATTGATCTCACGGCTCTTGGAAAACAAACTTGAGAACTTCACCTTGGATGCCGTTTTGCCCATGTCTTCCTTGAGATAAATCAGCGCAGCTACCAATACCACAGCCAACAAGCTCGCCATTAAAAGCAACGCCCAACTAAAACCCAGCCACGTAAGCAAAAGCCCGCCGATCAGAAACCCGACGCCCTTGAGCGCATTCTTAGAACCCGTAAGCACCGCCACCCACTTAAACAAACTCCCCTCTCCACTCAGTAACTTCACCGCACTTTTAGAGCTCATCTTCGTGAGATCCTTAGCAATGCCAGACAGCGCTTGAGAAGCCATCACGTAAGTCACCGAAAGCGCAACGGCCCAGCTAGGGTTCACTGCGGAGAGCATGGCGAGCGCTACTATCTGCAAAGCAAGCCCCGCAAAGAGCGTGAACTTAAGCCCAACGCGTGAGCCAATCCAACCGCCTAACAGATTAGTAAGAACACCGCAAAACTCATACAGTAAAAACAAAAATGCCAACTGCACAGGCGTGTAACCAAGCTCATGAAAGTAGAGCAGCACCAGCATACGCAAGGCACCATCTGTCATGGTGAACCCCCAGTATGCAGCGGTTACGATGCTGTAGCTCTTGATATTCATAGCGCACGCGCCACCTTGGCCGCCAGCTCCATCATGCGGGTCGCGTAGCCCACTTCATTATCATACCAGACTAACAATTTTAGCTGCGTCCCGTTCGTTACCATCGTCGATAACGCGTCCACAATGCCAGAACGTGTGTCATTGGTGTAGTCCGCAGAAACAAGAGGCCGCTCTTCGTAGCCGAGGATTCCCTTGAGCTCACCCTGCGCGGCCTCAGATAACAGGCTATTTACCTCCTCCACCGTGGATGGTCTATCTAGCTCAAAAACACAATCTGTTAGAGAGGCGTTAAGCAGGGGAACGCGCACAGCCACACCATCAAGCTTACCTAACAAATCAGGATAAATCATAGTAATCGCAGTGGCTGACCCCGTAGAGGTGGGGATCAGTGAGTTCAAACAGGATCGTGCACGGCGCAGATCCTTGTGCGGTGCATCCACGATCGTTTGGGTGTTCGTCACATCATGCATCGTGGTAATCATACCGTGCTTAATACCAAGATTCTCGTGAATCACTTTCACCACGGGAGCGATGCAATTTGTAGTGCATGAAGCCGCTGTTAGAAGATGATGCTTCTCAGGCTCATAGAGATGATCATTGCATCCCATCACAATATTAAGCGCGCCCTGCTTTACAGGTGCTGCTACGATCACCTTCTTCACTCCAGCATCAAAATACGGCTGCAAGCTCTCCGGGGTGCGGTGGGCGCCTGTGCTATCAATGACGATATCAATGCCAGTGAGATCCATCTCCCCTGGCGTGGGTGCATTGCTGTAGGAAACTTCCTCTTGCCCGAGCAGGATAGCATCCCTGGTGTGGCTGATGTTTCTGTCCCAACGACCATGTACCGTATCGAACTCTAACAAATGCGCGGCCGTCTCAGCACCTCCTGAAAGTTCATTCACCCGGGTGATGGTGTAAGCATCTGAGTCCCACCCCGCGCGAAACCCCAGCCGGCCCATCCGGCCAAATCCATTAATTGCGATATTCATTTTTTTGTGTGTCTGTAAATAATTAGCAGCAGTTCCCCTGCTTCGAGCTTCTGGAGCGAGATGATCCCAGCGAGCTTGGAGAGCAAAGCTCAGGCCTACCCTGGCAGCAGTCCTCGGTGAGAAAATTCATTAAATGTCCCATTTTTGCCACATTGAGGCGGTAAATGATCGACCTCCCATCGCGCTCAGAAGTGATTAGCTTCACCCGCGCAAGCTCTTTGAGATGAAATGAAAGCGTCGGTTTAGCAATGCGAAGCCGCTTGGAGATATCACCCGCGCAGAGACCATCTTCTCCCCGCTTCACCAGCAATCGAAATACCTTCAGGCGAGACGACTGTGAAAGAGCAGACAACGTATCAGCCGCTTCGATTAGTTTCATGTTTATGGAAATATCGAAATATAAACAAACTGTCAAGGCGTTCGTGATGGTCTTTTTCTAGGACACCCCCTCTACCACCTAGCCGCAGAGGTGATCAGTAGAACAATGTGCTCAAACCACACCGGAATGAGTGCCAGCAGGCCAAGTGTGGCAACAAGCAAAAACCTCTTCCCCACTGCAGGAATTAGCCCCAGCAGTGGGAGCAGCACGAGGGTACCAGCCAACCCATAGACCCACCAGTAAGGACCAGTTAACCGATAGTAATAGGCCTCCGCCGTGTAATCCGCGCCTTCGAGCCGTGCTTTGAAGAACGCCCACGGCAGCGGTGCCAAGTATGCAATTCCAGAGATACCTGCTGCCAGGACAAAAGGGAGCAAAGCGCGGCCCCTCGTCACGTTCTTGTTAGACTGAGAGCGCACCCAGTAAGACAGTGCTGCCACGATCAATAGAACGCAGCAAGCCGTCTGTATCACGGAGAGAGCCATTGGCCTAAGAAATGGCTTATTCGCGCTTCAGTTAGAAACACGACCTAGCGTTTAATCTCCCAGATTTCGCAGATTTGGTTTTCCAACTGCTTTGTTGGGGAGAAACGTTTTGTCTCGCCGAGGTAAACGGCTTTGACGTCTTGATTGGCACCTTTGAGCAGATTGACCACGGAGGCTGTGGTGGTAGCGCGCTTGGAGGAAAGCTCTTGGTTACTGACTTCACCACCTGACTTGGAAGCGTAACCAACAACGAGGAAGAAGGCATTCTCATCCTTGCTCTTGGAAACAAGATCCTTAATCAGAGATTCACGATCAAAGTTAATCTGAGATGAACCTGTGGCAAAACTTTGGCGGTGGATAATCTTGGCACCGAGGGTTTCTCCAATGTTTTGATAAGCAGCTTGCAGCTCCTGAGGGGTGGCGTCTTCGAGGGTTTTGAGCCTAGCAAAGAGCCTTGCAGCTTCAGCGGGTAGGTCTTTTGCCTTGATGAAAAGGCGCGTGCGGTCCAGCTCAGCTCTGAGTTTCTGGACGAGGTAGCGGAGTTTGTTGTTCTCTGGGCGGAGCTTAGCGAGCTCGGCAGCAAGCTCATCATATCTGCTGCGTGGCACGGTGTTTTGCATTTGTACCTTGAGCTGATCGAGCTCGGTTTGCAGTTTCCCGCTGGCGGCGATGGCATCGTTGAGCTGTTTGCGCAGCAGGGTCATCGCCTCATTGGATGGGCGATTTTGCAGGGCGGCAACCTGATCCTGATAGGAGGCTAGCTGCTGTTTAGCGCGGGCAAGATCACTGCGGAGCCCGGCGAGTAGAGTTTCGGCATTACCGGCGCGGTCGAGCTGAGCCTGCAGCTCGCTATTGCGCTGAATGCTGCTACTTGTAAGCCGCTCCTGAGCGATGAGTTGTTGCTCTAGATCACGAACACGCTGATCCTTTTCAGTTAGAAGATTCTGCCATTGTGATGCGAGGCTAGCAAGGCTGCTGGCGTCCCGCTGAATGCGATCGGCTGTGGACTGTGCGGTGCTAGCATTCTCCGGCAACGGCGGCAGGCCTTGCGCCTTACGTTGGGCGTTTAAGTCAGCACGGAGCTGGGCGTTTTGAGCCTCAGCGGCTGCGTAATCGGACGGAGCTTTTTTACTCTTAGTAAACAGCTTCCCATTCATACTGAACATCAGCATAACGCAAAGCAGCACCATAATAATAACAATCAGCGCTACGGTGAGCGGCTGCATTCCGGTGCGGACGACGACTTCCTCTACGTGATGATCGTGTGAATGATCATCGTGGTCGTCATGGCTGTGGTTCTCAGAGTCATTGTGATTCATAATAATAAAAATGCTTGGGGTGGTGTGGGCGGTGTATCCTTGGGGACGGTTTTTCTAGCGACTTTTGTCACATAATGCAAGGAAGAGTATTCTGGTGCATTTGCAGGGGAATTGAGTAGCAGGTAGCCACAAGCGAGACAAGGTCGTCAAAACGAGAAATTGGATTACACGCTTGCGGCTACACGCTACCTGCTACTAGCTACAGATCGCTAATTCCATAACGGCTAGAGCGATTCATTCAACTTTCACCCCTAGCTTGCTCACTCTGGGGCACATTTGCGGGGGGATCAAGCTACCAGCGTCAGTTACCAGTTGCCAGTGTGGTGGCTTCGTGATTGAACTGTGGTTGCCATGGCAGGAATAGTTGTAAAACCACGCGCAAGAATTTTTCACGGACACGATTGGGTGTATGCTTCTGAGATTAGAAAACTCTTTGGTGAGCCTAAGCCAGGGGACGTCATTTCGCTGAAGGATTATCGAGATCGCCCACTGGGGACAGCTATCTATAACCCGCAGTCACAGATCGTAGCACGGAGGATCTCGCGGAGGAAGCAGAAGCTGGATCAGGAACTCTTTAACCGCCGTATTGCCCAAGCGATTGCTCTGCGCGAGCGTAGCGGCATTGATCTGGAGCTCGCAAGGCTCGTCTGGAGCGAGTCTGATGGCTTACCGGGCGTGATTGTGGATCGATACGGCGCGCATGTTGTTTTACAAACTCTAACACTAGCAATGTACCAGGTGCGCGATGTCATTGTGGATGTGCTTCGTGATTTGTTAGGCGTGGAGTCCATCATCCTCAGAAACGATTCTCCGATGCTCGCGGCGGAAGGTTTAGAAGAGGAAATCACTATGCTGCACGGTGAAAAACCTGCACCATTTATCGTGGAGGCGCCCACTGCTGATGGCGGAGTGAAGTTCCAGATTGATTTATTAGACGGGCAGAAAACGGGGCTGTATCTTGATCAGTTAGACGCGCATCGCGCGGTTGCTAAGCTCGCAAAGGGGAAGCGGGTGCTTGATTGCTTTTGTAATCAAGGAGGCTTCGCGCTGGCCTGCGCCAAGGCGGGTGCAGAAAGTGTCACCGCCGTGGACTCCTCAGGCCCAGCTATCGAGGCCGCGCTGAAAAATGCCGAACTCAACGGCGTAGAGATCAATGCTGTGCAGCACAATGCCTTTGATTTCCTCAAGCACTGTGAAGATCAATACGATCTCGTAATCCTTGATCCCCCATCGTTTACTAAAAACAAAAAGAGCCTCGCCAATGCCATGCGCGGGTATAAGGAAATCCACCTTCGCGGACTTAAATTGTTAGACCGCGATGGAATTATGGCCACCTACTGCTGCTCACACCACGCCACACGTGAGTTGTTTCTTGATAACATCGTATCGGCTTCTGTGGATGCTAAGCGCACCTTGCGCTTGGTGGAAAGCCACGGCCAACGCCCTGATCACCCGGTTCTTCCTGCGATTCCTGAGACGGAGTATCTGAAGGGCTTCGTGCTCCAGCTAATGCCATCGCGCTAGATTTATACCATCGTCTCACTTTATGGCATTGGCCACCTCACGGTGCTAGCCAGCTGACCAGTGGGTGAGGAATGTTTCTCAGAATCGTAAAGGCAACGATCAACCCAAGTGCTGCCCACATCCAGCGCGCAGTGATATTAGGGAAACGGGGAGAAGTTTTCCCGAGGATGGTTATTCTAACAATCAGATAGAAAAACAATAACATCAGGCTAAAAAACCCGAGTCCAAGCAGCAGGTTGTGATCGAGTGCTTGTAGCCAGTTCCCCCGGGCAATATCATAGGCGCAACGTGTGCCACCGCAGCCCGGGCAATGAACGCCAAGGTGCTTCTGCACCACGCAAGATGCTCCACCAAAAAGCCGACTAATGCCAAGGGAGGCACCAATAATCACCACCGCTGCCAAGGGAGGGAGCAGAGGCCAGAGCGGGCGAGGTTTCACAGAGGATAAAAGTTTCAGCGGCAGCAGACCAAGTGCATCAAGCGCACAATACTAACCAGCGGCCGCCCCGATAATCATCATAACGACAAAGAAAAAGGACATTGCGATGCCGATGTATCCTGTGATCAGACCTGCCATCGCCATCCCGCCACCAGCCACGGGCACTGGGCTGTATTTGATTTTCTTCATCGACATGTGTCCACAAATAACCGCCGGAATACCAAATAACGCACCCAGCCAGCATGTAACGCAGGCAAGGATTCCGCACACCAAGCTAGCAATGGACAGCCCATCAGTAGGCACTGTGCCAGCATAGGGTTGCTGCCCTACGTAAGACTGAGGAGTAGAGTAAGAAGAAGGCGCAACAGCTCCACCAGCACCAGCAAGGGAGCTAAACTCCGGAACGCTCTTCATGGGAATCCAGTCCGTCATGCCCTCGCGCCATATAATAGTATCAGGGCTGATTTGCCCGCTGCTCACCAGAGTGCGAATTTCGAGATCTGAAACAGGACCATGCTGGGTGTTGTCTTTTCCGTAGAACCATTCTGCCATAACGCCGCCCATCATTATTGAGACTTAAGTGAATGGCAACCGTGAAATGGCAGGTGATCGAACACGCAAGATAATCAAGCTAAAGAAAACAGTAAGATGCACGGTAGTTTGAGACAGGATTTACAAGATTTGCCCGATGCAATGGATGCCATCTTGGTCAAGGTGTTAGAACCATTACCTCTAAACAACCTCTACATGGACTCACTTTTATAAAATCCTGTAAATCTTGTTAATCCTGCCCCCACAAAAAAACCTTAGCTTGATCGCCCCACCCCAATCCTGCCCGGGCCAGCTTCGATTCCAGTTGATGGTCCGTCGTGGGGTGTTAGTGTTTCTTGCAGTTGCCATGGACAATGATGTTTCTAATGTATTGAGCTTGCTGAGCCTAACCGAAGATCACTTTATAGAGCGAGGACTGCCGCGCTATGAAGATGCCCCAGAGCTCATCATAGCGCAGACCGATGAAGACGGCCGCGAACACGAGCTCACCCCCCTCACCTGCGAGGCGTGGCAAAGGATGAAACAAGCGGCGGCGGAAGACGGACACGATCTTTTTCTCGTATCAGCATTCCGCAGTGTTTCGCGTCAGGCAGAAATTGTTAGAAACAAGCATCTTGCCGGAATCAGCAATGAGGAAATTTTTGCCGTCTCTGCCCCTCCTGGATTCAGCGAGCACCACACGGGCCGTGCGATCGATATATCAACTCCTGGATACCCTGTGCTGGAAGAGGAGTTTGAAACCTCAGATGCCTTTGCTTGGTTGGCTGAAAACGCTGAGAGCTTTGGCTTCTCGATGACCTATCCGCGCGGAAACCGCTATGGCTTTCTCTACGAGCCATGGCATTGGTGTTTCACCGAGAGTAAGATTACTGGCATGGAGCGCGTATAGCGTTAGAACACACCCAACAGCTCACAGACGATGAAAGACATGCCACAATCGGTTGAGAAGCCGATCAAAAGAAACAAATTCCGCCAAGTTCTCGGCAAGGAGTTTTACATCGCCAAGCGTCGGCTAGAGTGGATCTCGGGAAAACAAAAATGGGCAGAGCAACGTGCAGGAGACTTCAACCAAAACATCGTCTTCGAGCACCAGTCCACCATTCTTCGCAAGCTCAAAGATGTGGACATGCAGCTCCAGCACAACAAACGCACCAACTTGGAACTTGCCATCGCAAAGCTCGATCAAATGGTAATCCGCCAAGGCGAAACATTCTCCATCTGGCGTAATGTTGGCCGCCCAACCAAAGCAAAAGGCTACAAGGAAGGCTTAGTGCTCCAGCAAGGACAACTCGCAAGCGGGATCGGCGGAGGTCTATGCCAACTAGGCAATCTATTGTTCTGGATGTTTGCCCACAGCCCCCTAACAGTCACCGAGCGATACCGCCATGGGTTTGATGTTTTTCCAGATGTCAACCGGACGGTTCCCTTTGGCGCTGGGGCCACCCTTTCTTATAACTACATTGATCTTCAGGCGAAAAACGAAACCGTTGATGACTTCAAGGTAGAGCTTTGGTTAGATAAAAAATTCCTCCACGGCAGACTCCTCTGTGAGTCCCCATTAGATAAAACCTATCGCGTGGAAGAAAGAAACCATCTGATGAAACAACAATTCTGGGGCGGCTACACCCGCCACAACGAGATCGTGCAAGTCGCCACCGATGCCAACGGCAACGAATCCGAACGCCTGCTTGTCAAAAATGATGCTATTATGATGTATAGCCCAATGTTGGCATCAGATGAGAAGGCTACTTCTTGAGTAGCTCACTGAAGACCTCTGAGGCTATGGGGGCGGCAAAGGTTCCTCCGCTTGCCGCGCCAGAAAGAAAAACCGTGACGGTGAACTGTGGTTTTTCATAAGGCGCATAGCCTGTGAACCAGCTGTTACGGGCACGTTTGCCACCAATAATTGTTTGGGCAGTGCTGGAAAGCCCAGCAACTTTGATACCGTTAACCGAGGCTTTACCCGCCGTGCATTTCTCACCATGGACGGCGAGATGGAGGCCTGCTCGAATAGCCCTTAAACTGCTGCCAGAAATTTTCCCTTTGTGCAGAAGGCTTGTTGAAGGAAGAGGCTTTTTCCCAGCTACCAGATATGGCTGTCTCCAAGTGCCGGTGGCAATAGCAGACATCATACTGGTGGCATCGAGCGGCGTGATGCGGGTGTGTGCCTGTCCGATGGCAGACATCGCGAGGTCAGTAGGTTGTTGAGGGCGATCTCTGGGCATACCTGGCCATGAGGATGCCGTGCTGGGAAGTGATTTTAAGTTGATCCGATTTAAGCGCAACAGACCACCAACTGCATTCATGGCTTTATCATCGGCGCGCGCCGCTAGCTGCATAAAGTACGTACCGCATGAGGTTTCAATGGCCTCTGGGATGCGCAGCCGTTCATCTCGGCCTTGCTTCCAGTCGCGTATTTTGATTTTTCCAAACATGTGAAAATCTTTGCAATGAATTTCTGGGTTTTTAAGCCCTGCATATTCTCCAGCAAGGGCGGCAAGAGGAAGTGTGATAGCACCAGGTGTATGAGCTGTGAGCGCACGATTCAGAAGAGGTTTTTGTTTATCCGATGAATATTTTTTCCACTGTTCAAGAGAGACCGCAGGGGTGAAATGATCAGGCTCAAAGGACGGGTAGCTTGCTAGAGCTAAGACGGCACCCGTGTGAGGATCTTGCACAACAATCGCCCCGGGATGTTCCTGCGCAGCAAGGATTTTGTAACACTCTTTTTGAAGAGACGCGTCAATTGTCAACCTAACACTCTTCCCTATCAAAAGTGCTTTCTCCTGTGACCTCTCCAAGCCAGTCTTCCCCGCAGCAGAATGTATGTAGCCGGTGAGATGAGCTGCAGATTTGCCTAACGGATATCTACGTTTACCCTCATGATTATGCGCGAGCGGTTTATCATTCCGATCAAGTATTGAGCCACGGGTAGCTTTAGAAACAACTTCAGGGTCAGCACTAGCACTAAACGTCGAGATGATGCTCGTTAGCAGCAATACAATCGTGATAGGTGAAAAACAGGGAGGAATCAACACGGGCATCATACAAAAACTACGCCAGCAGGGTAATACTTCATTCAATCAGCTGAATATATTCTACATCTTTCGCCACAGGTATCATCGCTGCCGCTTTGCACGAGGGTTTCACTCACTCTGCTTTTTTTCTAACTGCTTAATCTGATCGCGCAGGTGGGCGGCGCGCTCGAACTCTAACTTCGCGGCGGCTTCTCGCATTTCTTCTTGTAGCTCAGAGATGACTTGGGTGGTGTCATAAACTGCTTCGTCTTCGTTTAGAACGGCGCGGTTAACCTCATCCCCTTCTGTCTCATAGCTGTGCTGACTAAGGCTTTCTTGCACGGGGCGGATAACGCTCTGCGGAGTGATGCCGTGTTTTTCGTTGTGCTCGATTTGTCGGGCTCGGCGGTATTCTGTGGTGTTGATCAGAGCTTGAATGGAATCGGTGATTTCATCGCAAAAGACAACACATTCACCCGCGACGTGACGGGCGGCGCGTCCGGCGGTTTGGATCAGTGAGGTTTCATTGCGCAGGAAGCCTTCTTTATCCGCATCGAGAATACACACGAGAGAAACCTCTGGTAGATCGAGCCCTTCACGCAGCAGATTAATTCCTACCAATACATCTATCTCCGCCGCACGGAGGGAGCGCAGGATCTCCACCCGCTCGATGGCACCTACATCGGCGTGCATGTAGCGGACTTTGAGGCCGGTTTCTTGCAGGTATTCAGCAAGGTCCTCGGCGGTCTTTTTAGTGAGTGTGGTGACGAGGACGCGTTCTCCTTTCTCGACGCGCTCGCGGCACATATCGATGGTTTCATCAATCTGCCCTTTGAGTGGCTTGAGTGTAAGAATGGGGTCTAACAACCCAGTAGGGCGAATAATTTGCTCGACCACAAGATTGGTGCCAGCGGAGGAAACATCGAAATCTTCCACGGGATGTTCCGCGCCGCTTGGTATGATGTTTTTGCGGATTTGTTTCAAGGCTTGCGCAGCGGATAGCTCGCCTCGTTTCCACGGGATGTATTTTCTAACATCGGGCCGGGAATTAATGAATTCAAAGGGTCCGGGAGTGGCAGAAACGTAAACTCGCTGTCCCGTCATTTGCATAAACTCATCAAACTTCAGCGGGCGGTTATCGAGCGCGCTGGGGAGACGGAAACCGTGCTCGACGAGTGTTGTTTTGCGGCTTTTATCGCCTTCATACATACCGCCAACCTGCGGCACGCTGACGTGGCTCTCATCCATGAGCAGGAGAAAATCACGCGGGAAGAAATCTAACAAGGTGTAGGGCCGCGCACCAGGCTCTCTCCCGGTGAGGTGGCGGGAGTAGTTCTCCACCCCTTGACAGTAGCCCATCTCTTGCATCATCTCGATATCAAAGTCCGTGCGCATTCTGATGCGTTGAGCTTCGATGAGTTTGTCATTTTTTTCAAACCACTCAACACGCTCAATCGCCTCTTGCTTAATCGCCCGAATGGCGGTGGTGAGTTTGTTTTTATCGGTTACGAACTGCTTGGCGGGGAAAAATGTATGTGCATCAAGCGTTTCAATCCTCGATCCTGTTAGAGCATCGATCGTTGTGATGCGCTCAATCTCATCGCCAAAAAACTCCACCCGAATAGCGGTATCATCAAGGTAGGCTGGGTGAACCTCCACCACATCACCACGGACGCGGAACTGTCCACGCGAGAAGGCAATGTCGTTTCGCTCAAACATCAGGCTCACCAATCCCGCCAGAAACTCTTCGCGATCCATTTCCATGCCTGTTTTTACTGGCAGCATCATGTTTTGGTAATCCTCTGGGGAACCAAGACCATAGATGCAGGAAACGGAGGCCACCACGATCACATCCTCGCGCGTGATCAATGAGCCCATGGTGCTGAGCCGGAGTCGCTCGATCTCATCATTCACCGCACTGTCTTTTTCTATGTAGGTATCGGAGCGCGGGATGTAAGCTTCTGGCTGGTAGTAATCGAAGTAGGAAACAAAGTATTCGACCGCATTGTTAGGGAAGAAGTTTTTGATCTCCGAGTAGAGCTGGGCGGCGAGGGTTTTGTTATGAGACATCACCAGCGTCGGTTTCCCAACACGCTCGATGAGGTTTGCCATGGTGAAGGTTTTCCCTGAACCCGTGACACCTAACAACGTCTGATGACCATTACCCGCCTCAATAGACTTCACCAGCTTTTCAATCGCTGGGCCTTGATCACCAGAGGGGGAGTAATCGCTATGGAGAGTGAAAGACAATGGAATGGATGATTGAAGAAGTGAACAAGCTGGCGAAGTAGCAGCTCTGTCTGCTCAAGCCACGGCAGAAGAACTCTCACTCTATGGAGTAACGGTCGCCCTGGCGCGGAGGAACATTTTGGGCACTGATGGATTGGTGGTGAGATCATTTAATCTTACTTTAAGCATGCTTGCGTCATTGGTGAGGATTGTGAGATTACTCGTTACCCAAGTATCTAGATCATCGGACGCTTGCACGATGAGGTTAAAACCGCTGACCCCTGCTGCCTTGGTGACGGTAAGGGTCATGTAACCGTTCTCTTCGGTGAGAGTTGGCTGGGTGAATGAGCTATTGCTTTTAGGATCGGTGCCTGTGATGTATTCTAACAGGTTCGCAATACCATCGCCATCGAAGTCCTCGTAGGGGCCAGAAAGCGCAGGGAGCCCGGGGAATTGTTGCCCTTGCCAGACCACCCAACCAGAGGGTGCTGGGATGACATCAGACTGCCAGATTTCTCCGCTGTTACCAACGGTGATAAAGGTGTTCTGGAAGAAGACGGCTGCATTACGATCCTCGCTACCAGAGGCACTGGCGCTTGACCATGTGATACCGTCCGTGGAGATGAGATTAAGCCTACCAGTACCGCCGGAGAGATAACGCCCACCAGCGAAGTAAATTCCATTACCGTGTGCGAGTGCAGGCATGCGGATGTTTCCTAATGAAGTATCGGCAAATGTATCACCGCCATCGGTCGATACACGGAACCTTGTGTGGAAGCCACTTGCTAGAAAACGATCTTGTAGAAACTTGATGTGGAAAAAACCTTGGCTCGTTCCTGCTCCTGCTGAGGTGTTCGTCCATGATGTGCCATCGCTTGAGGTGAGAATGGTCGCGCCTTGGCTAGATGAATTAGCACCTGCAATGACAAAGTCACCATCGCCGTAGCTCACTGCGTGTAGGTTTGTGCTGACTCCTGAGCTGACGCTGCTCCATGATGTTCCATTGGTCGAGCGCAGGATAGTGCCCGCATCACCCGTCGCGATGTAAACGCCATTATTAAACTCAATGTCTCTCAGAATTTCTCCCCCTGAGTGTGCAGACGTCCAGCTGGTTCCGTCCGTTGATGTGTAGATCACACCTACCCAGTCAGGAACTGAAAAATCATAGTTCTGACCTACCGCGATGAATTGGCTCCCGTCATGGACAATACCAAAGAGCGATCTGTTATTCCCAATTTGGCCGCCTGTCCACGTCACACCATCGGTTGATGTGCGATAGGTTCCGCTTGATCTACCCACAGCCATAAGCCGCCCTCCTCCACTGGCGATGTCTTGTAGGTTTGCTGATGTGCCAGAGGCTCTCTGCGTCCAATTGTTGAGTGGATCAGACACGGTGACCGCCTGTGTTTTGGTAGCGATGCCGCCTTTGCCATCAACGACGCTTAGCTTCACGGTGTAGCTCCCCCCTGTTGGGAAAGTGTGTGAAGCGGATGCCCCTGTCACTAGGTCTGTGCCATCTTGGAAGTCCCAGATGTAGATCAAGTCATCTCCATCTGGATCACTAGCCGATGAGGTAAACTGAACGGTAGCTCGCGCGCTTGCGGTGCTGGGGCCAGAGAGCGTTGCGGTGGGTGGTTGATTGCTAGGGAATAAGCCATCGCTGTATTGCGTGGCTCCTGAGCTACCCTGTGCGGAGAGAAAAACTCCATTCCCGTATGTCAGCGAGTCAGACTCTGTTAGATTACTCGGCACTCCCTCTTTCCAAGTCAATCCATCCGATGAAACTAACAGAACGGGGGTGTTATCTGAACGGCGCTCAGCATTAGCCACGTAAGCACCCTCGGCAATGTGAATGGCATTGATTTCGTAGTTCTTCCCAGCTGGCATGGCAGCGGCCTGCCAAGTGACACCTTGATCAGTGGAGTAGCGGATTCCACTGTACCAACCGCCGGCAAACCACTTACCTTCGCCATAAACCACGGCATTGAAGTTGTGCCATGATGCGAGCCCAGTGGAGGCACTTCGATCAACCCAGGTGATGCCATCAGATGAGGCAAACACTTGATCATCGCCCACTGTAATGAACTCACCATTTGCGAAATCGATGGCTCTGAGGTGCAAGGAGCCAATCGTAGATCCCGCTGTCCAGGTGATGCCATCAGTGGAATACATCGAGGTGCCATTGCGGCCTACTGCCACAAAACGACCACCACCATACGCCACCGCCATGGGGTAATCCTGCGTGGGCACAGTGCCTGGCTTCCAATGCTTACCATCGGATGAGTAAAACGCCGTGGTGGTCCAGCCTGACCCGTCCCAATCTCTCCCTGTGAGCACGTATTTCCCAGCTCCATAGGCAACTGCACCATTCCTGAAATTAGAAGTAATATTCGTTTCTGACCAGTTCACTCCATCAAGAGAGAAGTAGGAATACCTGTAACTTGTTAGAATAAATCTTCCGTTGAGATAGGTGGCACCATACATATCTAACGATTGCCCGACGTTGCCGATATTCCAGTTTGTTAGAGGATCAGTCACGGTGACGTTCATGCTCTTCGTGACGGTGCCACCTTTCATATCTGTGACGGTAACACTCACGTTATACGTGCCGCCTAGATCCCATGTGTGGGAGACGCTGTTTTGGTTTTGGATCACGGCACCATCGCCGAAGTCCCAGCTGTATGCCAAGGTATCACTGTTGCCATCGCTGGCAGCTACGCTAAACATCAGCGGCGTGCGTGCGGCACCTGTGGATGGACCACTGAGGGTAGCGGTAGGCGCTACGTTTCCTGGAAATGCGCCGATGTTCACTGTGACATCGATCCACTCGTTCGGGCTACTTCCTCCTTGCGCCACGGGGGTGACGTGGATGCCTGCTACTGTGTCTGAGTAGGTTTGCCCGATCAATACTCCGCTATCGCTCCTACCTGCTGCGGAGCCGGGAGTGGTGTCAATGAGCCATGAGCGACCGCTTTTCTCCCAGTTCAAGACAACGCCTCCTTGGAGATAATTGTTAGAAGTAATGGCGCGGCGATAGCCTACCCAGTAGTAGTGATTACTTCCAGCATCCTTGGGCACGCGTAAGCCACGGACTCCTGTGGTATCCTTGTGATCGCCTCGGTATAAGCGATGGGTTCCTGAGCCAGAAGCGGCGGTATCCACCCACTGCCCTGTGCCGAGCCAGGCGATTTTTTGTTTCCCTTGAGGATGAAAGTGCCCTTCAGGATCTGGCCCATTCCCCATGATGTCAAAGTTGTTTCCATATTCATCTGAGGTGCCTGCGCCGATGACTGATGCGCCGCTGGTGTCCCAGAAACTGGCATGGCCTAAGCCGTAGTTGTGCCCGAACTCATGGATAATCACACCTGCGTTCGTGGTGCCTTGCAGCCATTGCCTACTTCCTCCGGCTAGACCCGCGTAGCTGAACCCGCTGGAGGATGTCATGCCGATTGATTTGAAGTGGACGCCCACGATGTCATAGTCGCCAAGATTAATCCCGGTGGAGAGTGCGTTAAATGCCGCGATGGCATCGTTCCTCAATAAATCATTATTACTCGGAAGGTAAGTGGTGGTAGGACTTGGCAGCCTAACAACCATGCTGCTCACATCTGCCTCGATCCAAGTTTTCCCGTACGACATATCGCGGATGCTATCGGATACCGTGGTGTTTAAGACATTAGCAAGCGTAGTCTCTAAGGTGGATGCCCCCGTATTGTCTGAGAAATCAACCCGGATGAAAAACACCTTCTTCTTTGTCTCTGTCCATGAGGATGCTTGCAACTGTGCGCTCTCCTCTATGGATGACCAATCGATGCCCGACTCTATGTTGTTAGAGGCACTATCACCACCGGCGGATGCTTGGAGAAATATCGCCTGTGCGCCTGTGTGTGGCCCCGGTAGGCGATCAAGGTCTTTAAGTTTTTTGTTCGTTTTTTCCAGCTCGGCGGCATTGGAAAAATAGAACAGCTTGCCACCGCCGAGTGCTATGGTCGGGCTACCGGTGATGGGTTTACCAGTTGAGAAATCACGATTAGCATCACGATTAGCAACGGGGAATTGCCCGCGCAGTGCCTTGGCATCAGCGGCGGAAAGCTGCTGCAAGGGAGCTGGACGCACTACTACAAAACCATTGAGGCTAATGCCTTGCAGTGGTGTGTTCTCCTTAGTGCCAAGGTGAAGGCGGCGACCATATCCCGTTGAATCATACCTCTTTCCAGCGATGAGAACCTGGTGGCTATCGGCTGATGGCCCCTGCCCACCGGGGGTGAAGTTTCCGCAGTTTGGCAGCACGAGGAAATCGCCTCGTTGGCTAAAGGGCTTTTCAACGTGTGCTTGGATCTCCGCTGGCAGGGCGTGGTAATCTGCCCAAGAGAGTGCGTGCTCCAGCGCCAGCTCTGGGGAGTTTTTCATCATCTCTAACATACTCGCCTTGCGTTGCTTTGCGAGTGCTACGCCGTGAGAGATATCTTCTACGGACAACGTAGAGGTGCCGCTCTGATGGGAGTTTCTCCATTGATCAAATGACCGCACGTTTTTACTAGCAGCTACAGAAATGACAGCCGCCTTTTTCTTTACTTGCTCACCTGCTGAGTGATCAGCACCGCAAGGGCAATCGGCTCCATGGCTAACTTCAGAACGAGCGCTGACTACGGGGTGAGAGTCCGCTACTTGGTTTTTGTTAGAAACCATCAAGTAGTCCGTGACGATTAGCCCGATGATGATGAGGACGGTAGATAACTGATATTTTTTCATGTAAAACAGGGTGATTGGGCTAATAAAACTTAATACCGATGTATTTACAATCAATTAAAATGGCATTTTGAGTTTTACTCTAGAGTTCATCGGATCAGAAGGTCTTTGACCACATTCATTGCGGCTTGGTTGTCATTGCTGGATAGGCTGACGTGAATATCTCCTTGGCTGCGACGGATAATATGCAGGCTGCGGAGGTTTATCTGAGCCTGCGCAAAGCGGCTCGCCACCTTTGCGAGGGCACCCGCCTCATCGGCCACACGGATGACGATGGCATCCTCAGTGACGGGGCGGTATCCAGCGGCGCGGAGACACTCAAGGGCTTCATCATAGTCATCAACGCTGAGCATGACAAAACCATGATCGCCGTCCTCCATGGCATCGATATCGCGGATGTTGACGCTATGTTCAGCAAGTATTGCCGTAATGCTAGCTAGCTCACCTGGGCGGTTCTCGGTAGGGATCGTGATTTGTTTCATGGCAGAAAAATAGGAAACAGGGAGTGGGGATTAGGGGTTTTGAGGAGCTGGAGTTGTGTAGTCGATGATAAATGCGTCTATTGTGGATTGTGCGATGTGAGGGAGGCAGACGATGTGAGCGATGTCGCCATCGACAGCAAGCGACCACTTGCGGGTGATGGTTTTATGAGGCTTGGGAAACACCACAATGGGGGAGTTCGTATTGCGCCAGGCTTTGATTCCGCGTTGGTGAAATGAATCAATCGTGTATTGGGCAATCTCAATGCTCTCACGGATCATTTTCTTTAGCCCCTCCTCTCCGTGTTTGCGTAGGCCATACCAGATCATTAGAGGTGCGTAGGCGGAGCGGGAGCCAGAGATGGTGGTATCATTGACTCCTACGTATTCCACGGCGCGGGCGATGCGTTTAACGTGGCTAGAGCGAGCCAAACAAATGCCACAGGGGATTGGTGATCCTAACCATTTATGGCCGCTGATAGAGAGGGAATCAATACCAGCGGAAAAATTCCACGCTGGCGGATTCTCAATAAATGGAAGCGCTAGCCCGTGCATGGCAGCATCCGCATGCACGTAATGATCCCTGATAGCGAGCTCATCCAAGATGGTGTGTATTTTTGTTAGGTCATCGATAGCACCTGTCATCGTAGTGCCAATGTTAGCAAAAACAATCGGCGGCAGATGCCGGTTGATACGGATGGACTCACGTAGGTCATCGTAATCTAGCTCACCATTTTCCTGCGCCTTGATCATGATACTTGGCGTGTGTTGGAGGCGCAGAATTTTAGCCACACTGTAGTGGGTTTGCTCAGAGAAATAGACCATCCCCTGAGGGAAGAGCTCCCGGGCGAGGTAGAGGCCATACATGTTTCCCTCGGTTCCACCATTGGTGACGTAGCCCCAGTGCTCACCCTGCGGGAGCTGGGTGAGATCGGCAAAGAGATCAATCACCTCGCGCTCGTAATCGAGTGTGTTGAGAGCGTAAGAAGAGGCTTGAAACGGATCGCCTACGTTGTTGAGCGGCATTTCTAAAAAGGGCAGCAGCTCACTGTAATCGAAGGCTTGATTACACGGGTAACCGATCGATGACTTAGCCAGCTCACTTAATCGGCGGTGGTCCGTTTCCAAGCGAGTGTTATCGACGCCAGAGTTCAGAATGTTTCGAGATTGCTCGGATAGCATAGAGAATCAATAACACACGATCGGAGATTGAACAATTCTGCAGATCAGAGCACAAAGAGGGAGAGGAAATGCAGGATGAAGAAGAAAAACTAAGCACCAAGGTGAAGGATGCCGTGATCCCACGCGGACCGAAGTCGATTGCTGAGCCTGAGAAGGAATTGAGGTTCACTCGAGCGGCGCAGGCACCGTTGTTTTATGTGCTTGCTGCGATTGTTTTTGCCGCGTGTGTGGCGGTGTTTATCTTATCCACGCAAGACTGGGGGAATGAAGGAGCCAAGCTCGCTGGGTGGTGGTGGGTGTGCATCCCAGGGTTAGCTCTGTGCTACCTGCTAATCCGCCTTGGTCTGCGCTGCACGCGCCACGCCTACATCATCCTGAGCCCGCTCGGTGTAGAGATCTTTCCGTTTTTTAATGCCGCTAAAAACCTTCAGGTAATCTACTGGTCACAGGTGGCGGATGCGGAGTTTAGCCCAGATGCGGAGAACCTCGTGCTGCACTTTACCGAGGAAAAAAAGAGTGGTGTAATCGCGTCACTGAAGCCGATTCCTGAGGGTCGCCGGTATTTGTTAGAGGAAGCAGTGCTTGGGGTGTTAGAAAACCGCGAGGCAGAGGTATAAAAAAATCCCACCCGGCGTGAACCGAATGGGATAATAAAATAAGTCGTTCTATACTACTTGCGGCGACGCAAGACCAGAGCAAGTCCACCAAGGCCGAGAAGGGCTGTGGAGGATGGTTCAGGAATAGCTGTCAGAGTATAATTTGTGTTCCCTGCGGTCCCAGTTGTTTCGAAGTGATCCGCAAAAGCACCAGCACTACTCCCGTTGTGCTGAAGAATTCCAAGTGTCCAAAGGCTTTCCCAAGTAGCTGAGTTATTGGCGCCTCCGCCATTGGTGGCTTCGTAACCCAAGCGTCCTTGGATAGATGAACCAATGCCCACAACGTTTAAATTGTAGTTATTGTTGTCTGAGTTCCAGAACCAGATTCCCACGCCGCCATTTGCAGCAACTGTGGAGTCTGAAATTGTGAGGCTTGCTGTAACCCCGGTGTTTGCGACATTTCGGCCGAACCACAGCTCACCACCGACGGTAAGGTTCGAAGAATTAGACATCCCTACTGCGATGGTGTTACTGGAATCGAAACCAAGCACGAGGTTGCCTCCAGCTGTGCGGGTAAATGTTCCATTGTCCAGAGTGACTGAACCATTATTGAATTGCGACCAGTTACCTTGATCGGTTTTTAACGCCGATCCCCCTGTTACTGTAATCGACCCACCACCAGTAACTGATAAATCGGCACCAGCAACGTAGTCGACAGTATCTCCATTGCTAATAGTAACATCATCTGAGCTAGCTGGTAAGGTGTCGGCATCCCAGTTTGCAGGGGTTAGCCATTTACCGTCGGTACTGGTGTTATCCCAGGCAACGGAAGCGGCTTGCGTAGCACCAACTCCAAGGCTGGTGATGGCTAGTATCGTACTTAACTTGAGCTTCATAAATGTGGTATTTGTTTGGTTGTAAATAGGATTCAGCCACTAGACACAGTGCCTGAAAACTGGCCAAGAACATCACCGATACCCACAACCAAGGGCAATAGATTATTAAAAGTCCCATTATGAGACTTTTTAGACCTTTGCAATCACTTGGAAGTATGTTGATATCCGGCATGCCTGATGGACTGCATGAACTTAAGAAACCAGTAGCATCGCTGCTTGCTGATGTATTACGTAACGATCTCAAACAGAAAAGGTGGCGGAAGTTTCTCCCAAGCGAGCTGCGCCTAGTGGAAACCTATCGGGTATCGCGGAGAAGTGTCAGGAAAGCATTGGCTATACTCACCGAGGAGGGCATGCTTTCACGCCCGAGCCGAGGGAAATCGAGGCAAATCTTATTGGGAGAAACCTCTAATTCACCTCATGCTGTGAGGCGTGTGGTCGTGCTGACGCCATTGGCAAGAGAAGACATGTCAATGTCCATGCAGACGTATATTCGGGAAATCCACACATCACTCCGGCAGGCCAATGTGGAGGTTGTGTTTGAATGCTTACCATATCAGGAAGAGCGTTTTCGGGAAGATGCGGCGGTGCGCCATCTGGAGATGCACAAGGCGGATACGTGGTTGGTGATCGATGGGGTAGATGCGGTGTTAGAGCGATTGTTAGCCATGAATGTCCCCGTGGTGAACGTAGGTGGCAACGCCCAAGCGGCCGGGCTTTGCCACAGTGTAAGCTACGAGATCGCCTCCTCTGTGGTGCATGCTTATTTTTTATTGCAGCGCCGTGGACATCAACGCTTGATGTGTCTGTTAGATGAGAAGGGTGGCGCTGAACATGACCAAACCATGCAGCGGCTTACGCACTACATGATAGAACGCGATATTTCTCCATCCTCAGTAGAAAACTTCTTGGTATCTTGCGGCTCGACCACTGCGGATCTACTAACAGTTTTAGAAAAACAATTTGAAAACCCTCTCACCTCGCCCACAGCCGTGGTGACAAGTAACGATAGCCTCATCACTGTGATAACTTGGCTCGCGACCCAGCGTCTCAAGGTCCCAGAAGATGTCTCCATCATCAATATTGGCAATGATCATGTTAGAGATCACATTGTTCCGGAAATTGATTGTTATACCACTCCTCCCAAGCCACTTGCACAGGCCACCGTAAATGTCATTCAGCAGTTGTTAGTTCATCCAATGGCTGACGTGGGTGCTAAGCTCTTGGAGTGTGAGTATCAACCAGGAGATAGTGTGAAGCAGAAGTTGACTAATAGCCACTGACCAGTGACTAATGAGCCCGACATGCGTCCTACATCACTCCAAATCCAATCCGTCATGGATGCCTTCGGCAAACAAGGCTGGCAGTTCGAGCATCTCGAAGGCAAAGACGTCATCCGCACCGCCTTCGAGGCCTACCATACTCATGTGCACCTGCACGCTCAGGCGTTCCCGCAGCTCAATGCTCTGTCGATAGTTGGCGAAGCTCCCCTTGAGCTGGAGCCTGAGCACGAGCTTGTGGTGCTGGAGCTTCTTGCGCGTGCTAACAAAAAACTCACCCTCGGCAGTCTTGAATATGATCTGGATCGGGAACAGATGATGTTCCGTATTACCAATTTGTTTGAACGGGAAAAATTCGATGCCGATATCATCTCCTCCATGGTGCACGCCGCCATTGCTGAGGTGGACCGCATTACGCCCTTTGCGGCGGTGATTCAGCAGACGCCTGAAGATTTGTTAGATGATCTATCCGTCGAGCGTTTGCTACTTCGTGATGATCTCATCCCGCCAGTTCCTGAGGAATCAGAGCAGGAGTTTTAGAAATACACGCCACGGTGCGTAATTAGAGCCGATGCCTGTACATTGACAGCCCCGGCAACTTGGCCCGAAGGTTACACTGCCGGGGCTGTTCCCCCCCAAATACCGCTTATTACTAAGCGATGGACGTAGTATGGGTGTTTTTTTAAGATTGCCAAGAAAAAAGTGACGCAAATTTTGATATTTTATCAATATTTACTACTCACCCTAGTAAAACAAAGGCTTTGGCGGGTATTTTTTTAAGATCACTCCATGCATTCAGGAACTCATTGAACCAATGATGCCAGGTCAAACTCCCAGGTGCGCAGCATAATAGGACTGAAATCACCACCACGTTTGCCAAATAAATCACGATCAAGGAGAAGAACACACCGTTTTCCTTCAGGTCCGGTTGATCGCGCGGGATCATCCAGAGTGTCCAGAGCAGGTGGAACATCCAGGTAGCACCAATCAGCCCATAGAGCGCCTCTTCATGGTAGGGAATATCAAACACCAAACCTAACAGGCTGGAAATAATCAGCACCACCACCGACCAAAACGGCACGAAGTAAGGCGACAGCGCAATCAGCACATTGCTCTTATTCGTCATAATGTAGCCGCCGTCCGCGCTGACGCTTATCTTGGAAACATTACCGCCACAGATGAATACAAACATCGCGTGTGTCAGCTCATGCCCCAGCACGTAGAGATACAGGAAAAACCTCTCCGCCAGCCCAGTGAAGAACCAGCCGACCATGAGAAACATCCCCACCGAGAAGAATAGAAAGTGCCGCGTCCGGATCAGCTCTAGCCAGAAGCTCTGCTCTCCATTGCCCACATTCATCAGCGCGCGCGTCATCACGATGCAGAACGGAATCAGCAGCAAAGCCAAGAACCAACGCCACAACCTCTGCGGAGTTGTTAGATGGATCATACTATCCTCCATGCCATCCGTGGAGGCATGCACGGGGGTTAATTTCTTACGCCTCGCGTAGCGGCGGTTCGCCTTCTGCTGCGCCCGGCGGTTCGCCCCCAGAATCGCTTCCTTAAACGTAGGACGCTCCGCCCGCCGACTATTTCGCCTGCGGGTGTTGCGCGTTTTACTGGGGAATGGATTGCGCCTTCTGCTCATAGCTACATCGGTTCCGTGCCGATCGATCGCCGGGTGCTTAGGATTGCTTAAATATCCCTTCACTGCAATACGGAATTTTTTTCATCCCCAAAAAGCCCACAATCAGCTAAGCATCCACCCGTGCCTGCAAACATCCTAGCCATCGAGTCCTCCTGTGATGAAACAGCCGTCGCTATCCTCCGCCATGATGCGGGTCAGGTAGAAGTTCTCGCCTCAGAAATCTCCTCCCAAATCGATATCCACCGGGAGTTTGGCGGCGTAGTGCCAGAGCTAGCGAGTAGGAATCACTCACTGCAGCTCCGGCCACTCGTCGATACCGCACTAGCGCATGCCAATTTATCTGTTGCTGATATTGATGCCTTTGCCGCCACCCGTGGCCCAGGACTCGCCTCATCATTACTGGTCGGGAACACAGCCGCCAAGGCGCTCGCCGTAGCCACTGGTAAGCCCTACATCGCCGTCAATCACATGGAAGGCCACCTGCTCTCCCCCTTCCTCGGCCAGCCTGATCAGCAGGAAACTCTCCGCCCGAATCTCGCCCTCATCGTCTCCGGTGGGCACACCCTGCTCATCCACATGAGGGACTTTGGCGATTACCAATTACTTGGCAGCACCCGTGATGATGCCGCTGGCGAGGCGTTTGACAAAGTTGGAAAAATGCTAGGCCTCCCCTACCCCGGTGGCCCGGAAATTGAAAAACAAGCCCGCCAAGGCAGCCCCACCGCCTTCCACTTCCCGCGCTCCATGATGAAGGACGGATTAGACTTTTCATTCTCTGGTTTGAAAACTGCCGTTCTCTACCAATTAGAGAAGCTTGACCCCTCCGCTGGCCAAGCACCTGCGGATGCCATCCCTGATCTCTGCGCCTCCTTCCAGCAAGCCGTCATCGATGTCCTAGTCACCAAAACTCTCCTTGCAGCCGATCAATGTGGAGAAACTCTCATCACCCTCTCCGGTGGAGTTTCCTGTAATCAAGCACTACGCACCGCCATGGAAAATGCCTGCCAAGAATCCGGTAAAACCCTTCTTATCTCCCCACCCGCCTTAAGCACGGATAACGCCGCCATGATTGCCTACACCGCCGTCCAAAGCCACCTGCGCCAGCAATATTCCCCACTCAGCGAGGACATCGATCCCAATCTATCATTAGTCCACAGCTGAGTAAAAAACCTCCCGCCGCAAAGCACTACCCGCGCCGCTCACTGACACCTCATAAACCCCTTGCCCCACCGCCATACCAGTGGCAAATTCTCTATGCCGTGAGTCATTCTCAATCACAAAACCCAAACTACGCCATCGCACGCATCGATCTCCCCGGTGCTGGCACCCATGGCTTTCAGGTCAGGCTACAACGGCGCGGCGTCAAATACGCCAAGTTCTTTGCCGACCGCACCCACGGCCACCCGGAGCGCGCCCTCCTTGCCGCCCGCCGCTGGCGTGATTCCCTCATCGCTCGCCTCGCCGACCAAGCCCGCATCTGCGAACGCTCCGCCAGAAACAACTCCGGCGTCGTTGGCGTTTCCAAAATCACCGTCGTTGCCGCCAATGGGAACTCCTACCAATTCTGGCAAGCCACCTGGTCCCCCGCCCCCGGTCAGCGCCGCTGCGTCAAATTCTCCATCAAACGCTACGGTGATAGCCAAGCCTTCCAACTCGCCGTCGAGGCACGGACTACGGGGATTAGTGATTGAGTGATTGGGTTATTTGTTAGTAAGTAAATCGATGCGTATTCCTAAAATTTTTCTCAAGCTGAAGAATAGCTGGCTTTGGAAACATCGCGTCATTGTGTTGTCTATTTCCCCGTTTGCTCTGGCTGGCGTTATCGGGCTCGGCATCTACGCTTGGCAGCTTCATGTAAGAAAAAATATTCTAGCTGAAGTTGATGCTACCTATCACACTATGAAGGTGGATTGGACTGCGCAGGGCGAGTCGATTGGGGTCCGCCCTTACTTATCCGGTCCCGTACCGCCTCATCAAAACTACCACGAGCACCCTGCGTTTCTTGCGGAACTCAATGATAAGCATAGCCCTACGCTGATGCAGTTAGATTACGATGGTATTGTCGGCATGTCTGCGGACATCGATTACGAGAGTTCGGATTACTCCCACGGCACCAGTGCCGACCTCCAGCGATGGTTAGATCCCCAGGCCTCGGGCATTTCACAGAAACAAGCCGCCGAGCGTTGCTTGAAGCTGTATGCCCCAATCAACCAAAGGCTTGATGCCTTGAAGCAAGCCACACTCCGCCCTCAGGTCAGCACGGTAGATCCAATAGCAAATTACGATGCCATGACTGATGCCCACATGGTATCGCGACGGACAGGATCAATACTCGCTCGACGCGCCATACTTTTTCTCGCCAGCCAACAACCACAACAAGCACTATCTGACGTTACCGCTCTTCACCGCATTCTTAAACATTCAGAAAAAATGCCCTGCCTGCTTGGCCTCGTATGCCACGCTGGAATTCTGGTGAGTTATCAAGATGCCGTTTCTTATGGCCTGCTGACAAACAAGTGGACCGAGGCGGAATTACATGTGATCGCACAGCAGCTTGATGCCATTGATCTTCCTCAGCACCTTCACAAGAGTCTCCGTGCCGAAGCCGGTTTTATGTTTGGAGAAATCCAGAAACTGCTCGCTCAAAAAGAGGTGATTCAAAAATCGGACTTCTCACTCAGGCTACCTAAAAAGTGGGATATGGCTGGGCTGGAAACCTACTACGAAAAACAAAAAAAATCATGCGCTCCGGATGCATTTAATGTGATGGCTCACCTTGAGGAAGTCGATTTTCTCATTAAACATGTCATCTATGCGGATGGGCCATCGACCAGCACCATCACGCCAAAAACCATCCGCGCTCTTTTTGCCTCGCCACGCAGTACCTATAAAATAACTCTTACCCCACTCGTTATTTTTCAAATCAGCCAGCAGAATCTCCACGCGGCGGTTGCCGTGTCACGCTACCGGCTCCATCACGGCACCGCCCCTAAATCGCTCGGCGATCTCATCCCTGCTTATCTACCAAAGGTTCCGCATGGTGCAATCTCCGGAAAAGACCTCCATTACCATATTAAGCCCGACGGCACGGCAGTGATCTACTCCGAGGGTCAAGACCAACACAACGACGGCGGCGACCCCGATCTGGATGATTGCTTTCAACTACCCATGCTCCTCCCTAGGTGAAACAACACAGCGCTTGGACTCAGCTAGGTGCCGATTAATTTAGCGATAGCGGATTCATCCAGCGGTCATTTTGGCAAAATGCCCCTACCGAGAGCTGCCGCTCTCCTCCGAATGACCACCCTCGGTAGGGGCATTTTGCCAAAGCGACCGCATTGCGCCAACAGAGGTGAAGCAACCCCACACCTACGCTCAGCCACGAACCTCCATATTCAACAACAGCAAAGAATCAAGCACCCAACCTAAGCCCAATCAACTGGCGCAGCCCAAAAAAAAACAATTCTGTTAATTCTGTTAATTCTGTCTAAAAACAATCACCGATGCACAAACTCTTTCTTCTCGATGGCATGGCGCTTATTTACCGCGCTCACTTTGCCTTTATGCGCAGCCCTATCACTAACAGTAAGGGCATGAACACCTCAGCGGTGTATGGCTTCACCAATGTCTTGTTAGACATCATTGAGAACCATGAAGCCAGCCACATCGGTGTAGCCTTTGATACCTCTGCACCCACCCCTCGGCACGAGATTTTCCCCGACTACAAAGCGCAGCGAGATGCCATGCCTGAGGAGCTTGCCGCCGCCATTCCCTACGTAAAAAAACTCTGCACCGCACTCGGCATCCCCGTGCTAGAGCTGGATGGCTATGAGGCAGATGACATCATCGGCACCATCGCCCACCGTGCGGATCAAGAAGGAAACATCCACACCTACATGGTAACGCCGGACAAGGACTTTGCCCAGCTCGTCACGGACACCACCACCATGTGGAAACCCGGCAGACAAGGGGGAAACCATGAGCTTCTCAACCCGGCGGCGATTTGTGAGCAGTGGCAGATTGAAAACCCAAAGCAAGTCATCGATATCCTCGGCCTCTGGGGTGATGCAGCCGATAACATCCCTGGCGTGCCCGGCATCGGGGAGAAAACCGCCAAAAAACTCATCGCACAATTCGGCTCAACGGAGAAATTGTTAGAATCGACCGATCAGCTAAAAGGCAAACAAAAAGAGAACTTGGAGAACTTTGCTGATCAAGCACTGCTCTCCAAAAAACTTGCCACCATCATGCTCGATGTACCCGTGCAGGTTTCTTGGGATGAGCTACACATATCGGGCCGCAATGATGATGAAACCAAGGCGCTGCTCACCGAGCTTGAGTTTAATGCCATTGGCAAACGTATCTTCGGTGGTGACTTCGAGTCTGGCCGCGGCCATGACAGCGGTGCAGATAGCGCAGAGCCCGTTACACAAGCAAAGCTCACCACACTGGCGGACACAGAGCACGATTACCAACTCATCGATAACGCCAAGGACCTGCACCGTCTGATTAAGAAACTCTCCCTCTCTAACGGATTTTGTTTCGATCTCGAAACCACCTCGCTTGATCCCCGCACCTGTGACATCCTCGGCATTGCCTTTGCTACCACCGCGCATGAGGCCTACTTCATCCACACTGGAGCGGGCAGCAGCCTTACCTCCCAGATGGTGCTAGATAAGCTCAATGTTGTGTTTGATTCTCGGTTAGAAAAGATCGGTCACAACCTCAAGTTTGACCTCTCCGTATTGCTCGCCCACGGTTGCGAGGTGGCGGGGCCGTTCTTTGACACCATGCTAGTACACACGCTCGTGTTCCCAGAGCAGCGGCACAACATGGACTTTGTGGCCGAAGCATTACTCGGCTACACCCCGGTGAAACTAACAGACCTCGAACAAAAACCCGCACGCGCCGAGGGGGATCTCTTCAGCTTTGATGAGGAGGAAGAAAAAAAACCCGCCAAGAAAGGAAAAAAGAAGGACATCAATATGTCCCTCATTCCCGCCGAGGCACTCGCGGAATATGCCGCTGAGGATGCCGATGTCACACTTCAGATTGCTGAAAAACTCAAGCCACTGTTAGAAAAAAGTGGCCAACAGGAGATCTACCAAAACATCGAGGCACCACTCATCCCCGTTCTAACAAAAATAGAAAACGAAGGCATCTCACTCGATATTGTTGCGCTCAAATCCATCGGTGATGGTCTAGCCAAAAAGATCCACACCTTGAGCGAAAACATCACAAAGGCCGCGGGCAGAGAGTTTAATCTGAACTCACCCAAGCAGCTTGGTGAGATTCTTTTTGGTGAAATGGAACTGGTGGAGAAGCCAAAGAAAACCAAAACCGGGCAGTTCAAAACTGACGAGCAAACACTCTCCGCACTCGCGCCTAAGCACCCGATCGTAGCAGACATTCTCTCCTACCGTGAAGCGAGCAAACTCAAGTCCACCTACGTGGATGCCCTACCGAATCACGTTTCCCCCCGCACCCAGCGCGTTCACACTCACTTCCATCAGCTAATGGCATCAACGGGCCGCCTAGCGTCCAGTGATCCTAACCTTCAGAACATTCCTGTTAGAAGTGCGACGGGTCGGGAAATCCGGAAAGCCTTTGTGCCGAGAGGAAAAGAATTTACCTTACTGGCAGCGGACTACTCCCAGGTGGAGATCCGTGTAATGGCAGCTCTATCTGGCGATGAGGCAATGATCCAAGCGATCAAAGATGAGCTCGATATCCACTCTGCCACAGCGGCTCGTGTTTACGAAGTGGGTATTGATGACGTCACCTCGGAGATGCGCCGCAGTGCTAAGATGGTAAACTTCGGTATCATCTACGGCATTTCCGCCTTTGGATTGGCGCAGCGGTTAGACATCCCACGCGGTGAAGCCAGTGAGATCATTGAGACCTATTTCAAGCAATACCCTGGAGTGAAAAACTACATGGAAAGCACCGTCGAGTTCGCCAAAGAACACGGCTACGTGGAAACTCTCGGTGGTAGAAAATGCCACATCCGTAACATCGATTCTAAAAACGGCATGATCCGCTCCGGCGCCGAACGCGCAGCCATCAACGCCCCAGTGCAAGGCTCAGCAGCGGATATGATCAAAATCGCCATGATCAGGATGCGGGAGATGTTAGATCAGGAAGAGGTAAAAACAAAAATGCTCCTGCAAGTGCATGACGAGCTACTCTTTGACCTCCACCTCGATGAACAAGAATCTCTCGTGCCCAAAATCATCACCACCATGGAAACTGCTCTGCCTTTGCCGCACGGGATTCTTTGTAAGGCGGATACTGGCACGGGCGCTAATTGGTTAGAGGCGCATTAGGGAAGTAGTTAGTAGAGAGCAGTTAGTAGTTAGTAGCTACTTCCGCTCCACTTCGATCTCGCCAAGGATGTGATCTTGGCGGATGCGGAATTGGTTCATCTTCATGAGCTCAAGCACGGCTAGGAAGGTGACAATGACTTCTGCCTTGGATGTGGCTTCCACGAATAACGAGGTAAACTGAATACTACCGCCGGCCTCGACGTGGCCGAGAAGGTATTCTATTTTATCCGCCACGGTGTAGCGATCATCCACGATGTCGCCTAGATCGGTGGATTCCTCAAAACGTTTTAGGACGTTCTGGAAGGCGCGGATGAGATCAAAAATATTAACATCCGGCAACGGCTCATCTTCATCGACAGGTGGAGTGGTTTTTTCCGGAACGTGGGCGAAGTAGTCTTCCATTTCCGTTTCCTTGCGGGAGAGGAATCCTGCGGCGTCCTTGAATTTTTTATACTCGATGAGCTGGCGGATCAGCTCCCAGCGTGGATCGTCTTCCTCGATGTCTTCCTCTGGTGGTTGCTCTGCTTTGGGCAGGAGGGTGCGGCTTTTGATATACATCAGGTTAGCTGCCATGACGATGAACTCAGATGCGAGGTCAATGTTGAGCATCTTAAAGGTATCAATGTAATGGAGATACTGCTTGGTGATGCGCTCAATGGAGATGCTATGGATATCTACCTCATCTTTTTTGATGAGGTAGAGTAGGAGATCGAGGGGACCCTCGAAGATCTCTAGTTTAACTTTGTAATCGGCTGATTCCACTTGCGCGGCAATCGATAGGTGATTGTGCGGAGTCAGGCGAGAAAATTTTTATCTGTAGCCGCGGTGATGGTGTGATGGGCGGTAGTAACCACCGTGATATCCACCGTGATATCCACCGTGATGTCCTCCATAATACCCTCTATGGTGCCTCTTGCTTTTTCCGTTGTTTTTGCCAGCGGCGTAGGCGACAGCACCGAGGGCGAGAGCCCCTACTGCGGCGGCTCCAGGATCAACGCTTTGCACTGGGCGTCCATAGGAGTCATAGGTGGTTGTACAGCTAGTGAGTGCTAGCGCGGCGGCTGAAATAAAGGCTCCGAGAGTGATACAGGTATGATTTTTGTGTTGCATAACCATTAAACGCATTAGCAGGCGGGAGTATTCATTTTTTATTTCTCTGACAGCTGAAAAATGGCGATGTCTTTGAATTCAACATGCATGTCCATGCCGCCGTGGAGCTACAGGGCGATGTGGCCTTGCTTGAGGCATTTTTGATCGGCAAGCAGCTCGGTGGTGGTGGTGCCGTTGAGGGAGACGGTGATGTGATCACCCATGGCGGTAATGGTAATCTGGGTCCATTTTCCTGGTTGGTAGATGCGCTTGATCAGCGCTGGAGCGGGTTCTTTGACCCATGCGCGGCCTGCTGTTTCATATAAACCTCCCACTTGTGGTGTGTTATCGACCTCCGCCTGAAAGCCTTTGACGCCGGCTCGGGTTCCCGTTTTTTGCACGCGAAAGTAGAGGCCGGAATCACCTGTGATGACCTTGAACTTGGCGCGGAGAATGAAGTTTTTGTAGGTTTTATCTGAGACGAGTAGCCCGTGGCGTTTTTCTGACTTGGCGCAGGTGCCGAGGATGGTGCCGTCTTTCACCTGCCATTTTCCGCCAGGGAGAGGGTGCCATCCGCTGAGGTCCTTACCGTTGAACAGCGGCTGCCATCGGCTTGTGATCTCAGTTTGCTCTGTTTTCCCAGCCTGAGGGTCTGCGGCAAGGTTCAGTGAGGAAAGCGCGAGGGCGACAATGCATAGGAAGTTATTTTTTAATCGCATGATAGATAATGGGTTTGAGTGCTTTTTCGAGATTCCAATTGTAGGGCATGGTTTGCTCCATGGTGACGACTACGAGCTCGTGCTTAGGTGAGACCCAATAGTGGGTGCTGGCGGCACCTCCCCAGCCGAACTCTCCCACCGGGGCATCCGGGTCCCAGCGTTTGTCTTTTGCTGTTCGCACACAGAACCCTAGGCCAAACCCGACACCATGGCGGATTTCCTTCCCGAAGCTGATGGCGCGGATTTTCTTAGGAAGCTGGTTAGTGGTCATCAGGGTGATGGATTTTTTACTGAGGTAGCGTTTCCCTTGGAAGCTGCCGCCGTTGGCGATCATTTGCAGGAAGCGGGCGTAGTCGGTGATCGTGGAAACCAATCCTCCGCCGCCGGAGTGATGTTTGTTTCTCTGGAGGTAGGGGCTGCCGATAATGCGCTTGATAGGAACTAGAACGCCACCCTTGCCACCATAGCAGACGGTGAAGCGCCGGGTCTTTTCCCTGGGCACGTAGAAGCCGGTATCGATCATGCCGAGGGGTTTGAAAAAGTGTTTTTCAAGATGCACATCTAGGGGCTCACCGGAGGCTGTTTCTACGACGCGACCAAGCACATCAGAGTTGATTCCATAGACCCACTGGGTGCCGGGCTGGTAGAGAAGTGGGATGTCTTTGATGGCAGTGACCATCTCCGCGAGGTTTTTGCGCTTCTCTAACGGCTTGGCTTTTTTATACATGCGATCGACCGGATGATTCGACCATCCGTAGGAAAACCCAGCGGTGTGGCGCAGGAGATCCCGCACGGTGGGCGCAGGCTTCGCGGGCAGAGGCTTACCGTCTTGCTGCCAGACGGTGAGGGTCTTCAGCTCTGGTATGTACTTGTGGATGGGGGCATCGAGGTCAATTTTCCCTTGCTCGTGTAAGCGCATGGCAGCGGCAGATGTAACCGCCTTGGTCATCGAGAAAATACGGAATATGGTATCGGCTTTGACGGGTGCTTTGGTCGCTTTATTACGAAAGCCAAATTGATTTTGGTAAACGATGTGTCCCTTGCGCATGACAAGAACAGAGCCGCCTGCGAGGAGGTTTTTCTCGATCATTTTCTCGACGGCGGGTGCGATCTTAGCCAGCTGCTCGCTAGACATACCGAGAGTTTCCGGCTTGGCGGTGGGGAGAGGTTTGGAGGGAACCTCCTTGGCGGACACCGCCGATGCAAGAAATGCCAAGGCAAGACAAGGGGTGATAATAGATGGATGCATTTCCCAATCTACCAAGATGGGCTGGGCTGTCCAATCAATAGAGATATGAACTGTGGCAGGTATCGTTTTTTCTAACAAATTAGCAAAGTGTACTTTCTGTTCGCCGTTGATTTCTCGTTCTGCTAGAAGTTGGAAAATGGCGACCTACCAAGAACTCCTCAGCAGTGTCTATCAGCAATCGGCTGAGATGCGTGAGGATGTTTTGGATAAACTCCCTGCTGAGCTACATTTGCAAGCGTTGTGGTTTGCTGGGCAGATGGGGCGGGAGTTTGAAACAACGGATGGCAAGAAGGTTAAAATCATTCAGTTTGGCCACTGGAATCATGCCGCAGGGCCAGACTTCTTGCACGCAGCGGTAGAGATAGATGGCATTAAATCCTCCGGCCCGCTGGAGCTTGATCACTTGCCATCTGATTGGGAAAGCCACGGTCACTCGACCAATCCGGCCTTCAACGATGTCATCCTGCATGTTGTGTTTGCTGGCTCCAACTGTGAGCAATTCACACGCACTAGCGACCACCGACTGGTGCCACAGGTTCTTATCTCAAATGAAACTTTACGCAGCGCGCTCAACTACCCGCTGGTCTCGGTGGCGGATGCGCATCCTGGGCGATGCTTGCAACCGCTTGCAGGCATGAGTGACCTCGACACCGAGGCGCTTTTGTTAGAATCCTCGCGACACCGCGCCTCTCTCAAAAACCTCCGCCGCAAGCGCACAATTGATGCCCTTGGTCAGGATGAATGGCTCTGGCAGTGCCTTGCAGAAACCCTCGGGTATCGGCCTAACAAACTCGCTATGACACTGCTAGCACAGCGGGTTTCTATTGCTACCGTGCAAGAGCTGGGCGATGCCGCAGAAGCCGTCATCTACGGAGCGGCGGGGTTTCTCACGGCGGAAATGCACGAAAAAGCACCACCGGAGAGCAGAGCGTATTTGCGCAACCTCTGGGAAACATGGTGGCAGCACCGCGCGAGCTATGAGCCCTCTCCAGAGCGCCAAATCCCGTGGACGTTTTCCGGCATCCGCCCCGTCAACCATCCGCACCGTCGGTTAGGCGCGCTCGTAGCCATCGCCAAACATTGGCAGACTCTCAAAAAGCTCCCCACCGCGGACACCAGAAAGTTTCTAACAGGAATAAAGCACCCATTCTGGGGGCATCATTACACGCTTACCTCCAAGCGGAGTGAGCGGCCTCTAGCGATGATCGGCAAGGATCGAGTGCAGGACTTCTTGGTGAATCACTTGCTACCAGAGAAACTTTCTAACAACTCAACAAGCGCATGGGAACTCTACCAAAAACTCCCCGCCCCAGCAGTGAGCGAAAAGGTCAATAAGGCATCCGTGCGCCTCTTCGGTGAAACACCACGCCGTAAACTTTACCTCAAGAAAGCCTGGCAACACCAAGCGTTGTTGCAAATCTATCAGGACTTTTGTTTGCAAGACACCAGCGACTGCGCCCAGTGCCCGTTCCCAGAACAGCTCGCGCAGTGGCAGCGGTAGCCAGCTCCCGTTACCGTGCCTTGAAACTCTCCCCCGATCTACGAAGACGGCTTGATGGTGATGAGGTGCATGGTGGGGGTGAAGGCATTGGCGGTCTTCATGCGCTTGTATTCGTGGCCGGGGCCCCAGGAATCTGTGTAGATAATCTCATCTGTTTTTTCATTGTAGCCGATGATGAGGCGCATGTGCCCGCCGCCAGATTGGGGGATGCCTCTTTCTGGGAAAACACCCACTTGTAGTGCCCAGAGGAGTGGGATGCCTTCATCGATTTTGTCTTTGATGGATTTCTTAAAGCGGTTGTATCCGTTGCCTTTAGCGCGCACATCACGCAAGGTGGGTGCGTGGCAAGCGGAGAGGAATTGCTGGAAGGGCACGTAGCCATTATCTGGAAATGTGCGGCCTTTTTTGTTTTTCTTAATCGCGCGGTTGTAGGCTTTTAGATTGGAAGAAACTTCACGTTGATCGATCTCATAGAGCACGTGGAGGCGGGTTTTTGTGCGGCCTGCTACGCGTTTGAGGGACTCCACCATCTTGTCTGGGTTGGTTCCTCCCTGGGCGGAGCTTTGGGCGATCTGCGCCATGGCGTGTTGGTCCACTTGCAGCCCGTAGTAGCGGAAAACTCTCTCGGCACTGGCGACGGCGCAGTACCCTTTGCGGCCTTGATCGACCATCGGCACGTCTTTGACAAAGACGTCCCCATTTGGCTTCTTGGTGACAAACTTAGTGAGCTCGCGCCGGGAAGTCATCGTCTTCGTGATCCCACCGTCGCTAAACATTTCCTTGCCAAACTTCACGGAAACCAGGGTGAGCTTGAGGAACTCAGGTTGTTTATCCCGCGAAGAGTTCCGCGAGTAGCTTGAGGTGAGCACGATGTAGGCACCTGGGCATTCCCACAGCCAGCGGTCTGCGGAGACCACGCTGCCCTTTTGCGTGCGGTTGGTTTTTTCACCCTCTTTGCCGGTTTTTGATTCCAGTAATCCGAGCCAGCTTTGGGTTAGCTTTTTGAAACTATCAGGTGTCGCATTCCCCATATCGCCTCGGTTGTAGATGGAGATTTCAAACGAGTGAAGTTTCCCCTCGCGGCTGCGGAGGATGGTTTCTCCTACGGGCTTGGTCCAGAGCTTGAGGCCTTTGCGATTGCTGCGGGCGTCTCTTTTCTCCTTTGAGAGCCAGCGGAATCCAAGGTGTTGGCGTTTGTTTAGCACCTCATTAACTGGTTGATCCCACATTTTAGCGTCCATAAAAAGGATCTCAAGATCAGGCGCGGCGGTGGCGGGTGCAGCGGAAGAAACGGTGATAGCACTCACTGCGCAGATGGCACTGAGGACGGTGTGTTTGATAGCTCGATTCATATTATGTGTAGATGTATGTGAGGTATAGCGTCTCACAATGCCGATTATGGTTAAGTTTTTGTCTCAGCGAGGCAATCGACCTCAATCCCGACTCCCTCCTCAAGCACAAGGACGCGATCCGAGATACCTAGACGGTCAGCCTCAGCGAGCAGTCTTTCCACGGGTTCATCGTAGGGTTCATTGCCGAGCGGAAAGGTGCCGTAGTGCATCGGGATAAGAATGCCGGCTTCCATTTCTATAAATGATCTCACTGCCTCCTCTGGATTCATGTGAACGTCACGTCCGCTCGGTGCTTCATAGGCACCGATGGGTAGCAGAGCTACGTCTGGGGTGTGGTGCTTCGCTATTTCCTTAAAACCTTCAAAGTAGGCGCTATCACCGCAATGGAATACCTTGCAATCGCCAGAATGGATCATGTAGCCGCCGTAATCGCGGTGGGTATCATGCAGGTAGCGCGCGCCCCAGTGATGGCTCGGCGTGTGGGTCACGTGGAGGTTCTGTGCATCATCTTCCTTAAAACTCAAGGTATCCCAGACGGCCATCTCGTGCACGGTGTGGAAACCGAGCTTCCTAACAAGGGAGCCGCTTCCGCGTGGCACAATGATGCCATCGTGACTCTCTAACACCTTGAGGGATTTTTTATGCAAGTGGTCAAAGTGGGCATGCGTGACGAGCACGAGATCGACCAATGGCATGAGCGAGAGGTCTAGGCCTGGTTCCCGCTGGCGCTTGACCACGCCGTGCCAGTTCGCCCAGTTCGGATCAATGATGACGGAGTGATCTGGGAACTGAACAAGAAAGGAAGCGTGGCCGATCCAGGTGACGCGGATTTTTCCAATCTCAGGAAGGTGGGGGATTGGCTCTTTAATGGTGCCATCACGCTTCTGAAATACCTGAGGGATAAGCCGGTGACGCAGGAAGTGGTAGTTGCGTTTTTGCCATCCTTTTTTGGGCAAAATTCCTGCGTAATCCTTGCGCGCGACAGAAGGCTTCCGCGATGATGTGTTGTTACCGTTAGGTTTCATACCCAAAGAAATCCAGAGTGCTGCTGGGCAGCTTACATATCGTATTGATATTGGATGGTGACGCGAGTGCGTCCTCCATACGGCTCTAACAAAATTGAAGTAAAGCGGTTCGCCTTTGCCGTTTTGTCCTTGGGTTTGGATGTTTGGAAGACGAGTGACAAGGCATCGCCACGTTTGCCATCGGATCTAAGCTCAAGGCCTTGAGCTGCTAATTCTTTTACGTAGAAGGCGCGGATGGCGGCTGGTTCATCAGTGTGGTTGCCGATGGTAAGTCCCCAGATGCTGCCGTCATTGCGCGGAGAGTGCATGGCATTTGGCTCGATCACTAAGTCTGGATAGCGGGGTATCCAGGTGGGAACCTTCCCCCAGTCGCCCGGCTCGTGAGGTTTATCAGCGGTGACCTTGCCTGTTTCGCGAGGTTTGAGAATATTCCCGACTTTGCCTGCATCGCCTTTAATACGATCAAACTTTCCATCGATGATGTCTTGAAATGGTAAAATGAGACCGATGTTTGTGTGCACATTCCGCAGGTGAATTTTCTCCCCCATCACCTCGACGAGTTCCACATCAGGGTGCTCGGCGATGGTTTTCTCCGCAGCTAGCTGAAGGGCACTTTTCGCTGGGGTTTCACTGGATGTTTCTGGTGATTGATCCGTTGCCTCCTTCTCGCACATGCTGAGGGAGAGCGCGAGCGCGGGTGCCACAACCACGGCAGTGATGCTACGCGATAGACTAAAGGTGTTTCTCATGGGCACAACTATGGGCGGCATTGGCAAGCTTGCAACTCTTCTCTGGCGGATTCTCGTTGATCTCGGTGGCTAATCAGCGATGCTGTGCGGGCATGAAAAAGACCATTGGTATCACACTTGGCGATCAAGCAGGCATCGGCCCAGAAGTTGTAGCAGCGGCTCTGGAATCAGAGAAACTCCCCCGTGACGTGCAGTTCCGGCTAATTGGCGAGCGGGTGGATGTTTCTCCCGGCAAGCCCACTCGTGCAAGTGCGCAGGCGGCTCTCGATGCGCTAGAGGAATCGGTAACTCTGCTGAAAAGTGGAGCCATTAATGCGGTGGTGACGGCACCCGTGGGCAAGGAAGGGCTGCATGAGGTGGGGTTTGATTTTCCGGGGCAGACGGAGTTTTTCGCCGATCGGTTAGAGTGCAATAATCACGCGATGTGCCTGACGGGAAACAACCTAACCGTTGGCCTGGTCACCATTCATGTGGCACTAGCAGATGTCCCCAAACTATTAGAAACTTCCGAGATCATACGCACCGGAAAGCTGCTAGGAGAGTTCTGCCTGCAGCGTGGAATCCGCAACCCACGGGTGGCAGTGTGCGGATTGAATCCTCATGCGGGAGAAAATGGCGCATTTGGACAGGAAGACATTGAGCTAGTAGCACCAGCCGTGCAGGAGCTTCAGAAAAACTCGCTCGGCGTGGCATTCAGCGGCCCTCATCCGCCGGATACAATTTTCCGACCAGCAGCGGATGGCGAGTATGATGCGGTGCTGTGCATGTACCATGATCAGGGACTAATTCCGCTTAAATTGTTAGATTTCGATACCGGAGTCAACGTCACACTTGGCCTTCCTTACCCACGGACCAGTCCCGACCATGGAACTGCCTATGACATCGCTGGCAAAGGAAAAGCCAGTGCCAGCTCAATGATTCACGCCATCAAGCTCGCTTGTGAAATGACATCAGATCCATAACATGAAGTCTGCCGCCTCCTCAGCCCTTAAAAAATACTTTGGCCACAGCTCTCTAAGAGAAGGGCAGGAGCAGGTGATTGGTCAGGTGTTAGACGGCACTAACACCTTGGCGATCTTGCCCACTGGCGGTGGTAAATCACTTTGCTACCAACTCCCCGCCGTTGTCTCCGGTGGCTTGACGGTGGTGGTATCACCACTGATCGCCTTGATGAGAGATCAGGTGGACGCCTTAGTCAGAAAGGGAGTCCCCGCAGCACGCTGGGACTCCAGCTCCGAGGATGAATTTGAAGTTCTCAGCCAGCAGCTCAGTGAGGGAGCACTCAAGCTGCTCTACATTTCTCCCGAGCGGCTTCTCTCCAAGCCATTACTCCATCTGCTGCGTGGATTAGATGTTTCACTTGTTGCCATTGATGAGGCGCATTGCGTTTCTGAGTGGGGGCACAGCTTCAGGCCGGCTTACATCAAGCTGAGCAAGGTGGTACGCACGCTAAAACCACGCTCCATACTCGCTCTAACAGCCACCGCCACCCCACAGGTTGCCCGGGAGATCCGCAGGGCGTTCAACATCCTCAAGCGCGATCAAGTGCAGACTTCATTTTACAGAAACAACCTACACTACGCCGTTCAAGCCGCTGCCGATGAGGACAAGGACAAAGTTCTGTTAGAAACCCTCACCCGTGCAGGCTCATTACCCGCGGTTGTTTATGCCATGAGCCGAGACGAGGTGGAGAGGCTCGCCAGCTTCCTCAGCGGCAAGGGTGTGGCAGCCCGCGCATTTCACGCTGGCATGCCACCCAAAGTCCGTGGTGATGTGCAGGATGACTTCCTCCATGGAGAGTTCCCCGTGATGTGCGCCACAATCGCCTTTGGCATGGGTGTGGACATGCCAAACATCCGCACAGTAGTCCACTATCAACCACCTAAGTCACCGGAGGGATGGCTGCAGGAGAGTGGGCGGGCTGGGAGAGATGGCCGCACCAGCCGCTGCGAGATGCTAGTGAATGAAAACGACAGAGAGAGGTTAGAATCCATGATCCTCTCACGCCGCCCTACACTGAAGGCGATTGAAAACATTCTCAGCAATGTGTTTTCACAAGGCACGCGGGCAGTAGTTTCTCGCTACAACATGAGCACGCTCAATGACGTCAGCATGGAACTCGTGGACATTTTGTTAGCTCGCTTAGAAGTGAGCGGGCGGATCACATCCGATGACGGCTCATGGCTATGGTGCAGTGCTGTGCCATTGATCCCGATAGAAAAAATCCTCAGTGGATTCAAACCAGCTGAGCAGAAAACCCTCCACCACTTCCTCGAAACTCGCGGGCGGGTCTCTCTGATGGAAACCAGTGACGGAACGGCAGCGGGGCAGGCAAAACTAATGAAACTCCTCGCCGAACTACGTGAAACCGGAGACGCCCGCACCAGCTTCAGCCACAGCCTACTTCACTTCCGCATCAAGAAACAGCCTAACAACATGCGCAGCCTCGCCGAGGAAATGTACGGCGTTTGCAATGACCACATTGCGGATAACCTCGCCAGAATTAATGATGTTTTCCGCATGGTCAGCTCACGTCGTTGCCTCGCTCAATCTATGCTCAAGCACTTCGGTGAATCACTCTCTAACCGCTGCGGTGAGTGCAGCTCATGCCTCGGCAAACACAACCCGCGTAAACTCCCCTACACCGCTGCAGAAGAAATCACCGATGATGAGTTTAATGTGATTCGCGAAATGGTTAGAAACCCCCACCCTGCACTTTCTAGCTCCGAGCGCATCGCGCGTTACCTGTGTGGAATTTACAGCCCTGCAATGATGCGTTACCGGCTTTATCAACGGGACACCTGGGCACTGATCGCACGATTACCATACGATCACGTTAGACTGACTGTATCAGCCATCAAAACCTAACAAAAAATCGACCACAATTCCTCCTCGCAGGTGAAACCTCTAGTCCTCCCCCTCAGCATCGCCAGGCTCACTCATACCCTCGATCCCCTGCATCATCATTCTCATCATACCACCCTGGTTCTCTAGGTGGCTGCGGTATTGTTTGAGCTGACTTTCATCCATGACCGCCGCCATGTTTTCCACTCTGGCATCAATGGTTTTCTGCCGCTCCGCCTGTATCTCTTTGATCGCCTCCAAAGGATTAGCATCATCGCCAAGCGACTGAAGCTGCATTATCACGCCAAGATCCTCATCACCCATGTCAATTCCCATGCCCATGCCTTCCATGTAGCTTCGCATCAAAAGATCCGCATCACTTTGGTTCTTAACGCTATCCTCAGCATCACGCAGCAACACACCATACACATCATTTTTTTGATCCTCTGTGAGATCCATGTTTTGTTGAAGTTTTGCCAGATCTTTCATCGCGCGACCCTCCACTTTGTTTTTGTGTTTACGTTTTTCCAAAGCATCCAGCTTCACTAGCTGATCCTCACTGAGGAACTCCTTCATGTGCTCCCGCATTCCTTTTCCCCTCATAGCATCCGCCATCTCCTTGAGTTTCGCTGGATCATTCATCAGCTCTTCTGGGTCATCGATATCGAGCTGGTCTAATTTTTTATCGAAGAAAGCACGCAGCGCTTTCTCCTGATCGCCATTCAAGCCGAGCTCACGGACAATGTTTGCGATGCGCTGATCGAATTTTTTCTTCATCGCCACGCGCGCACGTTCTTTTTCTCTGTCCTGTGCCTCTTGCATTGATTTCTGCATCTCTGGCGAAAGCTCCTCATCACTGCGCTGCACCCGCGACGAGCTGCTTGGCTTACGCGATGGACGCGCTGCTGGCTTATCAGATGCACCACGCGCTGAGGCTTTGCGATTCGATTTTTGCGCGGCATCGTTCTGAGCCAGATCAGTCGCTTCTGAGGATGGTTTTACAAACCACGCGGTGGCAAATCCAATCCCGAGACACAGAATGGCTATAATCAAAGTGTTCTTCATGCGGTATTTATAATCCCATTTACCAAACTCCACAAGTTTTTGTCTTTTTAGGTGAATGTAAAACTTGTAAAAATCCACAAGAATTCCAGCCAATCGGAGGTATATTCAATCACGTTATCACGCAAATCTCTGACAGCACCTGACCAACCATGCCAGCATCATTCCATCTCGCACTCAGCCTCACTCTATCGGCTGCCATCTCCTGTGCTTCTGCGGCGGAAAAAGTTTCATTCAACAAGCACATCCGCCCGATTTTTAATAACAAGTGCACCAAGTGCCATGGTGGAGCTAAGGCCGACGGCGATCTCTCGCTGATCTACCGCGCAGAAGTCCTCGGCAAAGGGAAGTCTGGCAAAACAATTATCGTCCCCGGCAAGCCCGAGGAATCTGAGCTCTTCCGCCGTATCACCACCGATGACATCGATGATAAAATGCCTCTCCAAGAAGGCGACCACGCTGATGAGCCACTCACCGAGGCTCAGGTGAAGCTCATCCGCACTTGGATCGAGCAAGGTGCTCAGTGGGAAGACCACTGGGCCTATATCAAGCCAGAGAAGCCCACCACCCCATCACTCAAGAACACCACCTGGGCAAAGCAGCCGATGGATCAATTTGTCCTCGCTCGGTTAGAGAAAAACAACCTCTCCCCCTCCCCTGAGGCAGACCGCTCACAGTGGCTACGCCGCGCCTCCCTAGACCTCACAGGATTACCCCCTACCGCCGAGGAGCTAGCCTCTTTCACTTCTAACAAAGACCCCAATGCCTACGAGAAAGAAACATCCCGCCTGCTGGCCTCTCAAAGTTTTGGCGAACGCTGGGCGGCCATGTGGATGGACCTAGCACGCTATGCTGACACCAAGGGCTTTGAGAAAGATCCACATCGCAACATCTGGCCCTACCGCGATTACCTGATCAACTCCTTTAACAAAGACAAACCCTACAATCTCTTCCTACGCGAGCAGCTCGCTGGTGATCTCATGCCTCATACCACTGGCGAGCAAATGATCGCCACCGCATTTCACAGAAACACCCAGACCAATACCGAAGGCGGCACCGATGATGAGGAGTACCGCGTAGCCGCCATCATTGATCGCGTAAACACCACATGGACTGCCGCCCAAGGCCTAACATTTGGCTGCGTTCAGTGCCATGCCCACCCCTATGAGCCTATCCCTCACGAGGACTACTACCGCTTTATGTCGTTTCTGAATTCCGCAGACGATTGCGATCAGGACAACGAATTTCCCACCTTCAAAGTCGCCAACAATCCCGCCCAGCGAGATCAAGCCGCCAAGCTCTTCCAACAAATCTACACGCTACGGGAAACCCTCAATCAGCCAGGACTCAAAGCCATCGCGCAAGAGAAAGATTGGAGCCCGCTGAAGTATCTTTCCCACAAACCCCAACACGGAAAAACCACCATCTACCCGAACAATGAAGTCCGCACTCGTGGAACCATTCCCACGCATTCTCACATCGTTCTCACCGCCGCCCCGCAGGACTTCAGTGCCATCCGCATTGATATCCTCCGCGAAGAGGAAAACCCCGCCGCCAGCCCTGAGCGCGGTGCTCTGCTTTCGCACATGATCTTACGCAAAATCAAAGTTGGAGGAAAAACCGAAGACATTCCCACCAGCTACCTCTTTGCCGATTTTCTCGATGGTCCATACGATCCACAAGCATCCATCCGCGGTGGAGCAGCCGGCTGGGGAGGGTTTCCAAAACTCGCTAAGAATCGCCACGCCGTCATCGTCCCCACAACCCCAGTCCACTTTGCCGATGGTGAGAAACTCCAGATCTCCCTCTACTATCACGCCAGCACCACAGGAGGCCAAGCTACCCCACTGCGCCGCTTCAAACTCTCCCTCTCTAACAAACCCCACTGGACATCTCTCGTTACCAACCCCACACACCAAGCAAACTTCACAAAGATCAAACAAGCACTCGCTACCTATAATAAGATCCCCGGCATCTTCACCCCCGTCATCCGCCAACGCTCCACTGAGGGCACACGGGACACCCGCCTCTTCATCGGCGGCCTCTGGCTAAACCTCGGAGAAAAACAAAAACCCGGCGTGCCAAAGCTCCTAAACGGCTACCAAGATAAGGTTGATGATCGCTTGCAAATGTCCAAGTGGATCAGCTCACCGGAGAATCCACTTACTGCCCGCGTAATGGCTAACCGGCTCTACTCAGAGCTGTTCGGGAAAGGGATCGTGGAAACTCTCGGCGACTTCGGCACCACAGGATTAGCACCCACTAATCCAGAGCTGTTAGACCACCTCGCCGTCGCATTTCAAACCACACATAAGTGGTCTATCAAATCACTACTCCGCGAAATGGTGCTTAGCTCCACCTACCGTCAGGATAATAAAGCCACCGCAGAGCTAGCCCACAAAGACCCCGCAAACCACCTACAAGCCCGCGGCCCACGCACCAGACTTAGTGCCGAGATGGTGCGCGATCACGCCCTCCAAGTCTCCGGCCTCATCACCAAAAAACTTGGCGGCCCCTCCGTCATGCCACCGCAGCCCGATGGTGTTTGGCAGACAGTTTACAGCGGAGCAAAGTGGGTAAATGCCACGGGTCCTGCCCGCTACCGCCGTGCTGTTTACACCTACTGGAAACGCACCAGCCCGTATCCATCCATGGTGACTTTCGATGCCCCATCAAGGGAGTTCTGCGCCGCACGCAGACTTCCCACCAATACCCCGCTCCACGCCCTAACAACACTCAACGATCCCGTTTACCTCGAGTGCTCCCGCGCTCTCGGCAAGCGCATGACCACTGAAGGTGGCTCCTCTCTAACAGACCAAATCAACCACGGCTACCAGCTCTGCACTCAGAAAAAACCTAACGCCAACACCATCAAGCTCCTCGCTGATCTACACAAAAAACTCCTCGCCGACTTCACGGCAAACCCCACCAACTCCAAGGCTATTGCCCCCACCCCTCAGGAAGCCGCCATGACCGTCCTAGCGAACACTATCCTCAACCTAGACGCCGCCATCACGAAGTAAACTCTCCCTTCTCCAAACTAAGCCCAATGAACCTTCACGATCAAATCCAGCACGATTACCTCCTCCATCAATCGCGCCGACAGTTCCTCTCCAAATGCGTCGCTGGAGTCGGCTCAGCTTGGCTCACCTCAATGATGGGGAAATCCATGGCTGACCCCCTCGGCTCCCTAACAGGTGGCTCACACGCCATGCCAGATGTTTCCCACATCGCCCCGAAGGCAAAGCGCGTGATCTTCCTCCACATGGCCGGCGCACCATCACAGTTAGAGTTATTCGATCACAAACCTGAGCTCAAAAAACTCAATGGCAAACCCACCCCACAGGAGTATCTTGAAGGGCAACGCTTTGCCTTCATCCAAGGTGTGCCAAACTTGCTCGATAGCATTTTTCCCTACCATCAGGAGAAAAAAACGGGGCAGTGGGTCACTGATCGCTTACCGCATTTTGAAAAAGTCATGGATCAAGTTTGCCTGATCAAGTCCATGCACACAGATCAGTTCAACCACGCGCCCGCGCAGTTGTTATTACACACGGGAAATGCCAATCTTGGCAACCCATCCATCGGCTCTTGGGTCACTTACGGGCTGGGCTCAGAAAACGAGAACCTCCCCGGTTACATCTCCCTCGTTTCCGGTGGCAAAGTCCCATCCGCAGGCAAATCCGTCTGGGGTTCAGGTTTCCTCCCATCCGTCTATCAAGGTGTGCAGTGCCGCTCCAAAGGCGACCCCGTGCTCTACCTTTCTAACCCCAAAGGCATCTCACGAGACATGCGCCGCAATGCCATTGATACCATCACCGCCATCAACGAGCAGGCCCACGCGGAAACCAATGACCCAGAAACACTCACCCGCATTTCCCAGTATGAGATGGCGTTCCGAATGCAGATCCACGCCAATGAGGCATTTAACATCCAAGACGAGCCCAAGCACATCCACGAGCTCTACGGCACCCAGCCGGGCAAGGAATCATTTGCCAATAACTGTCTCCTAGCACGCAGGCTAGCTGAGCGCGGCGTGCGCTACATTCAGCTCTTTGACTGGGGCTGGGATTCCCACGGTGCCTCCGGCTCAGAAGCACTCAACAGCGGATTTGTTAGAAAATGCAAACAAGTAGATCAACCCATGGCGGCCTTGATTAAGGATCTTAAACAGCGCGGTTTGTTAGAAGACACCCTCGTCGTCTGGGGCGGTGAGTTTGGGCGTACATCTATGCGTGAGAACCGCGGCGGGAACACCATGAAATTTATCGGCCGAGATCACAACCCTGGCGCCTTCACCATGTGGATGGCAGGCGCTGGAGTGAAGCCCGGCATTTCCTACGGCGAGACGGACCCGATCGGCTACAAAGCCACACGGGATAAAGTTTCCACCCAAGATCTGCAAGCCACCATCCTCCACCTGTTAGGCCTGAAGTACAACAAACTAACCTACCCCTTCCAAGGCCTAGACCAAACTCTCCCCGGCGTCACCAAGCCCGCGAAGTTGATCAAGGGTATTCTATCTTAGCACGACAGTTGTTAGACTCTTTTTCTACGGAAGACAAACCCAAGCCCAGCAACACCCAGCAGGGCAGTTGATGATGGCTCGGGCACGGTTTGCCACCCGATGTCTCGCAAGAAAGCAAGGTCCAAGTCTGTAAGCTCCTTCCGTGTGCCAACAGTGATGTTTGGATCCATAACTACCTCCTGAGCTACTCCATCGGAAAGGCGTGTGCTCATTACATCGGCTGCAATATGCCCTCCGCCTCCATCGATGAGGCCTACTCCAGAGCCACCGTTCTCGGCTATCGCCTCTGCGCCAGTCCAGTCTGTTCCAGAAACATTACTGTCCCAAGCATCAGAAACACCCACGCCGAGGGAGTGGAGGATCTCGTGTAGCGCCACACTGTAGAGATCATTCTCACTTCCACCAGGTGCCACCGTGTGATCGAGATTCCATGTGGTGGAAACATCATTATCAAACCAAAGATTTCCAAGAGTTGGGCCAAATTCGACTGAATATGTGGAGTTGAAAGGAGATCCGAATCCCCCGCCTAAAGTGCTAACTGTATGTGCACCTCGAGTCATCCCAGCACTCGCCAATCCTGACGCAATGTCCCCAGCTGCTTGAGCCGAGCTAGCATTAGTTGAGCTGATTCCTGCACTAACCCCCACACTACCTGGCCCACCTTGACCCAAAGTAGAACCACTCAACGAGCGCGCCCCCACAAAAATCTTGAATTCATCTACAGCCAAGGAGCCTGAAAAACTTTCTGAAGCATCCGTATCCGGATTCGTGTAGCCAAGTGATGCATCAAGCTCCACGGTCGTGCCAGAGGAAGTCCCTTCATAATGGTAGGTGCTCAAAGCATTCAAAGAAGAAGTGATGACGGCAGATAGATCCGCCGCTGCTGCTTCCACGGAGGCTCTTGCCTTTACTCCATCCGCTGTCCCTGTGTCAAAAAAACCAGAAGAAGAGTGGCTAAAATCAAGAGTTATAGTGATCGCCAGCGCGGGAGACACGAAGGCTGCTGAGGTTATGAGACCAGTTGTGAGTATTTTCATTTGTTAACCTTATTAAAGAAATGTTTTACAATGTAAAGCACGATAATTGCCAGAACCAGATTTCTTTACTAGCAAACAAATTGACAAATGATCCAGCAGGTGCTAGTCAACCCACACGACATGCTCCGTAAAGTATCAGCTGTGACGCTCTTACTGGTGATGACACTACTCATCACCCTGAAGCATCCTGTGCTTGGGTATTGCCTCTGTGTTGATTCATTTTTTGCAGGAGACTGCTCGTGTGAGGTCGCTCAGAAAGCTCAGAAAAAAACCTCATCCGCCACACAGAGCTGCTCACATTGCTGTCAGGAAACGGCTTGCAACACACCCGCTGATGGCTCCTTGGCTCCTGCAGCTCCCTGCGATGATTGCTCAAAACGCCTAAGCATTGACGTCGATGACTTCGTCTGGAACGGAACCGTGCAAGTGCCCAATGATCCACAACTTCTCGATGACGGCTCCTCCCACTACGGCGCGGATCTCGTTTTCTCCGGAGCACAAGCTCCCGCCTTCGCCAGCGGACCAATTCGTGGCGATCCACCACCTCACTCGGTGGCCATTCCCGCCTACCCAGGCCTCCCTGTTTATCTCAGATACTCCGTGCTGAGACTTTGATACCCTTTGTGTTTGCAGCGCGTACCTCTTGATGGTTGTTGCGCTGCTCCGTGGTCAGCTCTCAGCTTTATTCTGATCCCCTGAGCGCACCATGGCGATGATGCTGGTCATTTATTCCGATCAGTTATCTAAGCCCAGCTTCCAGCTCAACTTCTAGCCTGACTGCGGATTAAATGGAATATCACCCCTCTCAGTTCATTCATATCGGCGATAGCATTCGCCACACCATTTCAATTTTACCATGTCTCTCGATCAACTCACTCATGACTCACATCGTGGTCAATCACAGCCGCGCGGTAAGCGTTCGCTGGCTTGGCTGCTGCCTGTGGGCTTACTCCTCGGCTTCCTGCTGATTATGGCACTACTCTTTGGCAAACGCCTGATCCCAGCGCTTGAAGTCAATACCGCCCCCGTCATCACCCTGCGGCAAGAAGTTTCCGCGCAGGGTCCAGCACCCTCTAATCCATCCAAGAAACCAACATCCATCAGCAAAGGATCCCTGCTCTTTCAAGCATCCGGCTGGGTGGAGCCAGACCCCTACATCACCTACGTTCCCACGCTCGTCAATGGCGTGATCCGCGAGGTACATGTGCTAGAAGGACAACAAATCAAAAAAGGCGACCTGCTAGCCACCCTCATCGATGATGATGCCAAGCTGGACTTCCAACAAGCCGAACAAAAAATCAAAAGCCAACAAGGCATGATTGACGCACATTGCCGTGGCACCCAAATCACCGAGGCCGAGATCGCTGCCGCGAAGAAAAAAATCGCCGCCCTAACAGCAAGCGTGGCTGAGGCGGAGGATAACTATCAGCGGCTAAAAAAACTCCCCATCGGCGCCGTGCCCCAGCGTCAGGTGGTAGCTGCCCGATTAGCCAAGGAGCGCCAGCTAGCATTAGCCGCAGAAGCCAAGGCAGAGATCCCACAGCTTGAGGCGAGGCTAGAGCAGATTGAGTTCGAACGCGTGGCCATGACCTCCAAAATTGATGAGCTAAAAACTGACCGCGACCGCGCAAAGCTTGCACTCGATCGGACACGTATCGTTTCCCCCATGGATGCCATCGTGCTCCACCTTCATGCCGCTCCCGGTAAGAAACGGATGCTGGATATGGACGACCCAAAATCCTCCGTCATCGTGGAGCTCTATGACCCTAACGAACTTCAAGCCCGCATCGATGTCCCCCTCACCGAAGCCGCAGGAATGCAGATTGGGCAGATTGTTGAACTCACCTCTGATTTGCTGCCTGATGCCGTTTTCAAAGGGAGAGTCACGCGCATCACTGGCCAAGCAGACCTCCAGAGAAACACCTTACAAGCGAAGGTATCCATAGAGAACCCAGACATCCGGCTTCGTCCTGAAATGCTAGTGCGCGGGAAGTTTTACGCCACCCATCAAGGAAGCACGGAAGCAAAAACTCCCCGCCCTCCGTCATCGTCAGCTAGCTCTGGCAGGCTCGCACTCTACGTCCCAGAGGCTGCCATCATTGGCGAGAACTCCGTCTGGGTAGCATCACCTAACAAAACAGCCCAACAACGCAGCATCACCCTCGGCAAAGAAACCCGAGACGGCCACCGCCGCGTTATCGATGGCGTTCGCTCTGGCGAGCAAGTCATCCTGCCACCTCACACTGATCTGGAAGAAGGAAAACGGATCAAAGCCACCCCCTCAACACCTCACTAACAAATCACCATGTCATTTATATCCATCCGCTCGCTGACCAAACAATACAGCAAAGGAAAATCCACTATCACTCCACTAGAAAACCTCTCCCTCGAAGTGCCCGAAGGTGAGTTTCTAGCACTAATGGGGCCGTCCGGCTCCGGCAAAACCACTCTGCTTAATTTGGTAGCTGGCATAGACACCCCAACCTCTGGCGAACTCACCATCGATGGCCGCGATATTGCTAACCTCTCCCGCGCTGAACTCACACGCTGGAGGTCCCAGCACGTAGGCTATATTTTCCAGCTTTACCACCTGGTTCCCATTCTCTCGGCCTACGAAAACGTAGAGCTCCCACTCCTGTTAGGAAAACTCAGCAAATCTGAGAGGAAACAAAAAATCAACGCCGCCCTAGACCTCGTAGGGCTCTCTGACCGGGCACACCATCGCCCATCTGAGCTCTCTGGCGGGCAGGAACAACGTGTGGCTATCGCCCGCGCAATTGTCCATGACCCCGGCCTGTTAGTAGCAGATGAACCCACCGGCGACCTCGACCGCGAATCGGCGGACTCCATCCTCAAGCTCCTCAATCGATTAGCCGCAGAACATGGAAAAACCATCGTTATGGTCACTCACGACCCTAAGGCAGCCGATGCCGCACACCGCACGCTACACCTCGAAAAAGGACAGCTCATTGAGCAAAACCTCTCACCCACTCACTGATACCATGAAGTTACTTAGCTTGGCTCTTAAAAACCTAACAAGGCACAGACTCCGCTCATTGCTGACGATCCTCGGCGTGGCAGCGGGGATGTTTCTCTACGCCGCGGTGCAGACGATGCAGCACTCGCTATCAGCCGCCACGGAAGCGAATGCCAATGACACCACACTCGTAGTCTATCGTGAGAACAGATTCTGCCCATCCACCTCACGGCTGCCCGAGCATTACCTGCCCACCATCAAACGCATCCCCGGCGTGCGCGAGGTCATCCCCATCCAGATAGCGGTGAATAATTGCGGTGCCTCGTTAGACGTGATCACCTTCCGTGGCGTGCCTCCTGAAACACTCAAGCAATACAACCCCGCCATCGAGGTGGTGGATGGCTCATACCAGGACTTCATCAAGCGAACCGATGCTGCGCTGGTTGGTAAAAACTTCGCCCAACGCCGCGGCCTCAAACCTGGTGATAAATTCGAAGCCGTAGGGGTGAATGTTTACGTCGCCGGCATCATCAGCTCAAGTTCCCCACAGGATAACAACGTCGCTTACGTGCACCTCCCCTTCCTGCAGCAAGCCTCCCGCATCGGTCTCGGGATCGTTACTCAGTTCAATGTCCGGGTGGATTCTTCTGATTTGTTAGACTCTGTATCTGCCACGATAGATGAGACATTCCGCGCGGACCAACAGCCTACACACACCCGCCCAGAAAAGGCGTTCTTTGCAGAAACTGCCAAGCAGATGATCGAGCTCATCGGCTTTACTCGCTGGCTGGGTCTCGGCGCGGTGCTTGCCGTGCTCGGGCTGGTTGCCAATGCGGTGCTACTCATCGTGCGCGGTCGGGTTAAGGAAACGGCCATCCTGCAAACGCTCGGGTTCTCACGCAAAGCCATCGCTGCCATCGTGATGATCGAGGGCGTGTTGTTAGGCGTGATCGGAGGTATTGCAGGCATCGCAGGCGCTCTGATCTTTTTCCACTTCCGCGCCATCACCATCGGTAATGAAGGCCTGACGCTGGCACTCTCGCCAGACACCTCCGTGCTTGCCACAGGGTTGGGAGTTTCCCTCCTACTCGGGCTACTTGCCTCCGTCTATCCAGCGTGGAAAGCCACCGCTCGCCCACTCGTTGATTCCCTCTCATCCTAACCAAATAATCTGATGCTCCCTTTTAGTTACGCACTAAGAAACCTCTTCCGTGACCCCTCCCGGCTGGCGCAAACCGTCGGCGGCTCAGCCCTTGTGGTTCTACTTCTGGTGGCAGCCGTAGCGCTGAACCAAGGTATGGATAGCGTGCTTTCCGCGTCTGGCTCCGCCAAGAATGTCATCTTGTTAGGCAAAGGCTCTGAGGAGTCCATTGAGCGCTCTGAAGTCCACCTTGATGCTGAGGCGAGCGCCTCCACTAGCATCCGCGGGCTTGAGGAAAAGCTAGGCGTCACCGCCGTCTCAGGAGAGATCGTTTACCAAGCTCCCATCCGCACGGAATCAGACAAAGAAGAACAGTCTCTGCTGCGTGGTGTGTTAGAAAAATCGCTACTCGTGCACACCTCTGTGCAGCTTCTTGAGGGCCACTTCCCCGGACCAGGTGAAGTTATGGTGGGGCGGCTCGCACACCGGAAGCTGGGAGTTGATGAGAGCGAAATGACACCGGGAAAGACCATTCGTTTTGAAAATGAAACAATGCAGATCTCCGGAGTCTTTGCCGCGCCAGGAACGGTGTTAGAGTCTGAGATTTGGTTTGATCGCAATGACCTAGCTTCGCTAACTCAACGGGACACCCTATCCTCGATCACCCTGCGCATGGATGATGCTGAGTTTGATGACGTGCAAGTCTTCACCCTCCAGCGCAATGACCTTGAACTAGCTGCCATCAGGGAGGACGGCTATTACAGCAAGCTGGGAACCTTCTACAAACCAATCAAAATGATGACCTGGGTAACGGCAGCGCTAGTTTCCGCAGGAGCTATTTTTGGTGGGCTAAACACCCTCTACGCTGCCTTTGCCTCACGTATCCGAGAGATGGCCACCCTGCAATCGATCGGCTACACGCGTGGCGCACTGCTAGTTTCCCTCATTCAAGAGTCACTGCTCGCCACCCTAACAGGCACCTTGCTTGCATTTTTGTTGGCTTACTTTTTACTCGATGGCCGCACCGTGCCGTTCTCGATAGGAACCTTCACACTGAGCCTCAGCCCGGCTGTGATTTTCACCGGGCTCATTACCGGAATTCTGTTAGGAACCATTGGAACCCTTCCACCAGCTATCCGCTGCCTTTCACCCTCTCTTCCTAAAGCACTCCGCTCATCTTAAAAATAGTCACCATGCAAACCATAAACCACTTAGTTGTCATCATCCTCACCTACGCGGCTCTCAGTAACGCAACTATTGCAAAGTTGGTTGAGTATCAGCTCAGCATCTCAGAGCAAACACTGAGTCCCGCAGGAAAATCTCGCAAAGCACTCACTATCAATGGGGGAATTCCTGGGCCGACACTACGTTTCCGAGTAGGAGACACAGCAAGGATTACAGTCACGAACGATCTGAAACGGGAAGAAACATCCCTCCATTGGCATGGATTACTTCTCCCTAACAAACAAGACGGCGTCCCCTATCTCACCACTCCTCCCATCAAGGCGGGAAAGTCACAGGTCTATGAGTTTCCCATCAAACACGCTGGAACATACTGGTATCACTCACATACTGGACTACAAGAGCAACGCGGCGTCTATGGCTCCATAGTCATAGAGCCTAAACGAGGCAAACCAGACCATGCAGACCGCGAGCATGTATTAGTATTATCCGACTGGACGAACGAAAGCCCGAAGGAGGTAATGCGAACATTGATGCGAGGATCAGAATACTACGCAATCAAAAAAGGCAATGCCCAATCAATTTTTGGCGCTTCAAGGGCTGGCCATTTGGCAGATTACTTTCAAAGAGAGAAAACGCGCATGGCGCCTATGGATATATCTGACGTTGCCTACGATGCGTTTCTAATAAACGGAAAGCAAAGCTCTATTCTTAAAGGAATGCCTGGCGAGAAAATTAAGTTGCGAGTTATAAACGCTGCTGCATCCACATATTTTTACCTGCATTCGTCCACGGGAAAAATGACTATCGTGGCAGCTGACGGCCCCTCCGTGCAACCAGTAAAAACTAGCCGCATACTCATTGGGATGGCTGAAACTTACGATGTCTTGATAACTATTCCTAAATCAGGTTCTTGGGAAATCCGCGCCACAGCACAAGACAACTCTGGTCACGCATCGGTCTTTCTCGGCTCAGGAAAACAACACCACGTATCGGCATTACCATCCCCCAATTTATATAACATGGATCACATGCTGAGCGCAGCTATGGGTGAGATGGCGTCCATGGGACGCATGAGTAAAATGCGCCCACCCGCACCTTATAAGATGTTGAAATCTCGCAAAATTTCCTCATTGCCCAAATCTGCCAAAACTCGAGAAATCGAGCTAAGGCTAACAGGAGACATGACTCGCTATATCTGGTCCTTTAACGGTAAAACTATCGCAGAAGAATCAACTATTCCCGTCCGCAAGGGGGAAATACTGCGCATCAAATTAATTAATGATACCATGATGCACCATCCATTACATTTACATGGACACTTCTTCAGGCTACTGAATGGGCAAGGAAAATACGCACCTCTCAAACATACCGTAGATGTCCCACCAATGGGTAAACGCACAATTGAGTTCCTAGCAAACGATGAAGGCGATTGGTTTTTCCATTGCCACCTTCTCTATCACATGGATGCCGGGATGGCTCGTGTTATTTCTTATCACAGACCCCATGACCCCTCACACAAACCATCCCTCGATCCCAAGTTGATCAATCCATCTTACTTTATGCTTGAAGGTAGCCTTCTGAATACAATGACAATGGGCAACTTCAAAATAATGAAAGGTCGCGAGGACTACGGCATCATCTGGGACTATGATTTCATGCATCATAAAGAGTATGAGATCGATGCCTACTGGTCACATTATTTCAGCCCCAATCTATCGACCATGCTCGGCTACCGATGGACAAACGAGATGGAATCTAACAATCGAATCTTCGCTCAAGCAAACTACCGCCTCCCTTATCTGATAGAGTCAAGCATCGCCCTAGATTCCGAGGGTGATGTGCGCGTAGGCATAGGAAAAGAATTCCAGCTAACACCCCGCCTCTCTATCTTCGGCGATGTAGAATATGACACAAACACAGGAATAGAATACATGGCAGGAGCTTCCTACCTTCTCAACAAACAATTTTCCCTAACTGGATCATATCATTCTGACCACGGTTGGGGCTTCGGCATCGGGTTCCGATTCTAAAAAACCCAAAACAAAAAAGAAAAACCATGAAAACAACAAATACTATCGCCACTGCTATTATCGCAA
>JBMYYO010000003.1:0-58216 GCA_049609505.1 Akkermansiaceae bacterium
CCTCCCCGGAGATCCCTCCCGAGGTGGACCCCAGCCTACCCACCATCCTCGCACGGATGATGATGCAGCGCGGCGTCTCCCCAGATGCCATGGCGAACTTCCTGCGCCCTAAGCTAGCGAACCTACAGGACCCTTTTTTGCTACCAGACATGGCGGCCGCCACCACCCGCATCCTGCACGCCATAGACCACGGAGAAACCATCTGCATCTACGGCGATTACGATGTCGATGGCATCACCTCCGTCACCCTAATGAGCCACATTCTCACCGCTTACGGTGCCACTGTTAGAAAGTTCATCCCGCGCCGCGGACCAGAAGGATACGGCCTCAATGCCGCCGCCATTAAGCGCTGCATGGCCGAGGGGAATCCAGACCTCCTCATCACCGTGGACTGTGGCACCGCATCCACCACAGAGATCGCTGAGCTCAAGGAGCTAGGCATCGATACCATCGTCGTAGATCACCATGAGCCACCACCACAGGGGAACCCAGACTGCATCGCCGTTGTGAACCCCAAGTGCGATCCCGAGTTAGAAAACCCAGACACCCCACGCTTCGATTACCTCTGTGCTGCAGGGGTAGTTTTTAAGCTCGCCCACGCTCTGCTCAAGACCCGCCCCATCGATGGCTACGATCTGAAGAACACCCTCGATCTCGTAGCCCTCGCCACCGTAGCAGACATCGTCCCCCTAGTGGAAGAGAACCGTCTGTTAGTGCGCCACGGACTACGCCACATGCGCCACACCCAGCACCCCGGTCTGAACGCCCTGATGGAAGCCGCCCAGGTAAAAACTCCCGTCACCTCCTCCGATGTTGGCTTCCGCATCGGGCCACGCATCAATGCCGCTGGCCGCATGGACTGCCCAGAAGACGCCCTGCAAACCCTCACCACCACAGACACAACCCGCGCCAAAGAGCTCGCCACATTGTTAGATGATCACAACCGCGCCCGCCAAGCCGAGGAACTCCGCATCCACAAAGACGCCCTCGCTAAGGTAAAAGAACACCACAAAGATGATGACCCCGTGATCGTCTTAGGCTCACGAGATTGGCACCCCGGTGTAGTTGGCATCGTAGCCTCCCGCATCATGCGCCGCTTTCACAAACCTACCTTCATCATCGCCATTGATGAAGAAGGCATCGGCAAAGGCAGCGGCCGCAGCATCGGCGGAGTCTCCCTCATGGATGCCATCAATCATAACCGCGAGCACCTCATCGCAGGCGGAGGCCACGCCATGGCCGCGGGCATCAGCATTGATGAAGATAAGATCACCACATTCCGCAACGGCTTTTCAAATTATGTTTCTAACAACGTCAGTGATGAGGATCGCCTACCGCGCCTCCACATCGATGCAGAGATCGATTTCCCCACCCTCTCACTCGCATTCTTAGATAGCTATGAGCTACTCCAGCCCTTTGGCTCTGCCAACCCAGAGCCCGTATTTATGACCAGCAACGTCTGGCTCACCGAGCCTCCACGCGAGCTCAAGAACCAGCACCTCAAGCTCTCACTCAAACAAAATGACTGCTGGCAATCCGCCATGTTCTTTAGCGGCGGCCAGCGCACCCTCCCTGAGCAGCCTTGGGACATCGCCTTCACCATCAATCGGAACACCTTCCGCGGAAACACCTCCCTGCAGATCGTCATCCAAGACGTGCGCGCCCACCAGGCATGAGCCACCTTCACCCCAGCACCCCGATCGAAAGCACCGAGGGCATCAGCGCCAAGGATATCATCGCCTACCACACCGCAGGAGTGCTCACCGTGCGGGAGCTGTTAGAAACTCTCCCCAAAAGGCACGAGGACCGGCGTAGGTTTGATCCCTTCCCCGTGCAAGCCAGCAGTCACGCCGTCAGCCTACGCGGCACCGTCATAGATACCCGCGTGCGCCGCCTCGGAGGGCGCAAGCAGTTCTATGAGGCCATCATCATCGAGGACGAGGAAAACCCCCTCTCCATCGGCAAAATCACCTGCCGATGGTTTAACATGCCATGGATGAAAAACGCCCTCGCCGCCGGACACCAAGTCATCCTCTACGGCAAGCCCAAGGAGTTCCAAGGCCGCATCTTTATTGATCACCCCGAGTATGAAATTGCGGATGACTCAGGGGCAGACTCCATCCACCTAGAACGCATCGTGCCGGTCTATAAAAACATCGCCGGCATCCCGCAGCGCCGCCGCCGTGAGCATGTTTACAATCTGTTAGAAACAACGCCCGCCGCCGCCCTCGCTCCCCTTTATGATGTGGACCCCAGCTACCCGCGCCATGAGGCACTGCGCGAGGCACACTTCCCAGAAAGCATCGAGCACGCCGCCGCCGCACGCCGCCACTTCGCCCTTGAAGAGTTCTTTTTCCTCCAGCTCAAAGTCGCCTGGAAACGCCAACAGACCAAGTCTCTGACAGGTCATGTTTTAGGTAAAAAAACCACCCTCCTTACCGCCTTCTACCACTCCCTCCCCTTTGATCTAACAGACGCCCAAAAGCGCAGCGTCCATGAGCTAGCCGCAGACATGCGGCAGCCCTCACCCATGAACCGTCTGCTGCAAGGCGACGTCGGCTCCGGTAAAACATTTGTCGCCCTCTGTGCCATGCTTCTCGCCGTAGATTCCGGCGTGCAAGCCGCCCTCATGGCGCCCACCCAAATCCTCGCCGAGCAGCATTTCCTCACATTCCAACAATGGCTTGAGCCGCTCGGCGTACGCATCTCACTACACACCGGCAATCGCAGCGAGACCACCCACGCGCAGACCGATGCCGATGCACAGATCATCATCGGCACCCACGCCTTACTCTATGAGAACGTCAGCTTCACCAAGCTCGGCCTCGTCATCATTGATGAACAACACAAATTCGGTGTCACCCAGCGCAGCCAGCTCATCCAACAAGGCATCATGCCAGACGTCCTAGTCATGACCGCCACCCCCATCCCCCGCACCCTCACACTCACCATCTACGGAGACCTCGATGTTTCCATCCTTGATGAGCGCCCCGCCGGACGCGGCACCATCCACACATCGGTTAGAAAAAAACCCAAGGTCACCGAGCTCACTCAGTTCCTCAAACAACACCTCGCCGAGGGCAGGCAAGCCTATATCGTTTACCCGCTCGTGGACGAATCTGAAAAACTCAAAGTCAACGCCGCCACCGTAGAATATGAAAAATGGAAAAAACGGCTCAGCAAATACGAGGTGGGCCTACTGCACGGCAAACTCAAACCAGAGGAAAAAGAATCCATCATGGCAAACTTCCGCGATGGCAGCACCCACCTCCTCATCGCCACCACCGTGATCGAGGTAGGCGTGGATGTCCCCAATGCGAACATCATGATCATCCACAATGCCGAGCGCTTTGGCCTCGCCCAGCTGCACCAGCTACGCGGCCGCATCGGCCGAGGCGAGCACGATAGCCACTGCCTACTAGTCACCGATGGTAAATCCCCCGATGCCATGGAAAAACTCCTAGTCCTAGCAGACACCACAGATGGCTTTAAAATCGCGGAAGCAGACCTCCGCCTCCGCGGCCCAGGTGACGTCCTCGGCACCGAGCAAAGTGGCCTCACCAATCTCCGCTTCATCGATTTCCTAACAGACACAACCCTCATCCACCAAGCCCGCCAACTTGCAGATAGTTTGTTAGAAAAAGACTCGGAACTTAAAAAACACCCACACCTCATAGAAGTGTTAGAGAACTAAAACCGACAGGCTAAACCTTCCTGCTCTTGGGTATTAGAGGTATTACAAGTCCACACTGGTTTCCAATCGTCTTGTTTATCTAACCAGCCAAACCGATGGGGAAGAATATGTTGAGCAGCATTGTTAGGAAAAAATTGAAAATTAGAATAGCAAGCGAGGAGAAGACCATCGCGCGTGTTGTGCCTTGGCCCACGCCCACGGCTCCATGGGATGCCTTTAGCCCTTGGTGGCAGGAAATGAGGACGATGAGAATGCCAAAGACAAAGCCCTTGATCAGAGCGATGTAGATATCCGCCAGCTCCGTGTGTTCTGAGGTGTGATGTGTCCACCATGCCTCGGCGATGCCAAAGGTCTGAGTGCCTACCACCCAGCTAGCGGCGATACCAAATGCCGCCGCTTCCGTAATCAAAAGAGGCACTGAAATGATCATCGCAATCAACCGTGGGGTCACTAGGTAATCGATAGGATGCACGCTCATTGATCTCAGAGCATCCACTTGCTCGGTGACTTTCATGGTGCCTATCTCTGCGGACATGGATGCACCCACGCGCCCAGCCAGCATGATGCCCGTCAATGTGGGGCCCAGCTCCCGCAGCATCCCTACACTGACCAAGGCGCCGCCCATGGATTCCATTTTTAATCCACTCAGTTGGAACAACCCCTGTGCTGCAAGCACCGCGCCTACAAATGCTCCAGTAATGATCACCACAGGCTGGGATTTAAAGCCTATCTCTATCACCTGATCAACGATCAATCGCCAGCGCTTTTTTCCCCGTAAGAGAGACTCAACGATCTGAGCCGCCAGTGCAGAAAGCTGCCCTAGGTAATCGAGAAAACCTAACAAGGGGCGGCCAATGGCGCTCAAAAGCATGGCAGAAACCTAACGCGCCCCAGCCGATAAGCCAATCTTGTAATTGAAGCAAGGTGAGCAGGGTGATCAAGCTAAGGATAGGCTCGCGAAGACATGGGGATATAAGAGGGGGACTCAGTAGCAGGTAGCTAGTAGCTAGTAGCCGCAAGCGAGACAGCATCATCAAAACAAGGAACTTGACCACGCGCTTGCGGCTACGCGCTACAGATGGCTGATTCCATAACAGATAGAGCGATTCATTCCACTCTCCCCCCTAGCTTGGTCGCCCTGGCAAGGTGAGGGCTGCCGCAGTAGGGCGTAAAACATCGGCTGATGCCCTAACGGTTAGTTGTTTCCTGCATCACCCCGCGAACATTCAAGCAGCTACGCATTGACACGCTAGGCTTGTCCGCCTACCCATGAGGTCTCATGTTAAATTTAGTAGAACTTGCTACCCGCGTGAAAAACGGCCGAAAGTCTCTCGGTCTAACTTTGGATGAAGTTTCAGAACGCTCTGGTTTGGCAAAAGGATTGTTATCGAAGGTAGAAAACTTCCGCGTCACTCCATCGTTGCCGTCGATTATTAAAATTGCCGCGGCACTAGACATTCCGCTCGAAAAGCTTTTTGAAGGATTGAGTTTAGAGAATGTAGCAACCGCAGGGGTAGTGACGAAGGCAGACCGTAAGGAAGTGGAGCGTGATCGCGAGTGCTCATCGATTCGCTACTACGATTTGGCCCATAATCGTGCACAGAGGAAAATGGACCCTTTTGAGCTTCACATCCCCGTTGGTGGTGGCCGCGAAAAGCCGATGCAGCATGAAGGAGAAGAGTTCCTTACCGTGCTTGAGGGCACCGTTAACCTTCTCTTGGGCGATGAAAACCACAAGCTTGAGGTGGGTGATTCCATTTACTTCAATGCAGAAGTGCCTCACTGCGTGCAGAATGCTGGCGAGACCGATGCGCGCATCCTTTGCGTTTTCTTAGAGCGTGTGTAGGTTTGGTTTTCCCTGAAAAAAACCCGTTTATCTTACCAATCCTGGCTGAAAAAATGGTTAGGTGCTACGCAAAAAGTTTCTTCACAGGCTTTCCTTTGTGCGCGACTTGGAAAGGTCGGCCAGATGGTGAGTGGAGAATGGCTTCTACGTTCAGGCCCATTCCGTGAGCGATGGTGGCATTGAAGTCTTGTTGGGTGACGGCATCTTCCTTCACACGGGCACCTTTGGAGTCTGTTCTACCGTAAACCATACCCCCTTTGATACCTCCGCCAGCGAGTAAGCTGGAGTAGGCCGCTGGATGGTGATCCCGGCCATTATTGTGCTCGGCTACGATGTTAGGGGATCTGCCAAACTCCGTAGTCAGTGCTACGATGGTAGAGTCTAACATACCATTGGCTGCGAGGTCGCTGATGAGAGTGGCGTATGCCTGATCAAGCACCTTGCAGCGGGCTTCGACGGAGGCAAAGTTATCGTAATGCGTATCCCATCCGCCGAGGGTAACCTCTACAAAGCGGACACCGTGTTGGACGAGCCTGCGGGCGAGCAAGCAGCCTTGGCCAAAGGAGTTTTCACCGTAAGCCTTACGGGCGGATTGTGGTTCTTTGCGAATATCGAATGCTTTGAGATCGTCACTGCGCATGAGCCTAACAGCCTCCGTGTAGAGTTCATCATAGGCCTCTGCCTCGGTGTTTTTATGCTGCCGGTGGAAGTCTTGGTTAAGTGCATCAGCTAGCTTGAGCCTGCGGTCAAAGTCCTCCTCACTGACGCTGGCAGCACGGGTGGAGTCTTTGAGTCCCTCATCAGGGCGGCCCAGAGGCACACCAGAAAATTTAGCCCCAAAGAAACCGGGCGAGGCGTTTGCAGCACCACCACCGATGGTGACAAAGCCGGGAATCTCTTTGTTTTTTCTGCCGCGCAGTTTCATCGCCCAAGCACCAAGGGTGGGGTGGACGATGGTGCCGCGTGGGTTATAGGAGCGGTGGAGAACGTACTGGCCGCGATCGTGGGCACCGTTCTGGGAGGTCATTGAGTTAATGATGCAGACCTTGTCCATTACGGCGGCGGTTTTAGGGAGATATTGGCTAATTTGAATGCCGTCTGCCTTGGTGGAGATGCCTTCCACGGGGCCTTGGATGTCTTTTTTATTTAGCTTGAGATCAAAGGTATCAATATGGCTCATGCCACCGGTCATGTTGAGAAAGATGACGGCTTCGGCGGGTTTTTTCTTCCCATCGGGGTCAGCATAGGCGCGGCTGGCGAGCGAGACACCAAGCATTGGAGCAAGGCCAACACCAAGGTAGGTGCGGGCAGCATTCATCATAAAACGACGGCGGGTGAGCTCGTCTTGTTTGTTAAGATCAGATTTCATAGTGGTGACGGGTTAGAAGTTTTTATGGCACAAAAATGAATTCGCGGGTGTTGATGAGGGCGGAGATGATGTTCCGGTAGCCGTCTTCGCCTCGGGATTTGATTTCAGCCTGCATCAGCTTCATTTCTTGATTATTGGGTGGGCGGGAGAGTGTGCCTAGGAAGATAGCGCGGATGCGGTCTTGTTCACTTCCTTGAGAGAGCTTGTGAATGTGGGCTTGGGTGTTGGCCACTACAAGCTTCTCCACTTGGCCGTTCATCATCGAGAGCACCTGGGTGGCGTTGGCCTCCTTGGTAGCGGAGTCTAACAACACACGATCTGATTGACCAAAAATCTGCAACACGTGCCCCTTAGGAGCGGGTGAGGCAAGCTCAGAGGCGCGGGCAATTCCATTACGGGCACCACGTCCGCCACGGGCGCGCATCATCATGTCTTTGTCTTTTTTGGAAACTGCTTGGGTGCCTTTCTCAATGCGGGTGAGGAGGTTCTGAGCATACTTGCGGAGCTCTTTGGGTTTTTTGATCGCAAGCACTTCCTTCTGCAGCTGCGTCATGTTCATTTCTCCAACGAGCACCGGCTTACCGCGATAGTAAATGGCGTCTGAGCTGCCACGGGTGGGAAGTTTATCTGGGTTGCCAGCGATTAGGGTAACGAGAGAATCCCAATATTGCTCGGCATTCATGCGCTCGATTTTGCGACCATCGAAGAGGGGTTTTTCCCCAGGTGCCAGCTCCTTGCTCGATGAGGCAAAGGCATACACACGGGTGAGGAGGAGGGTTTTCTGGAAGGCTTTGAGATCGTAATTCAGCTCCTGCATGAGAGAAACGAGGTAGCGTGTAAGCTCAGGGGAGGTGGTTTTCTCTGGCTCCACGTATTCGTCAATGGGATCGAAGAGGGGTGTGCCGATGATGCGGTTCCACATCCGGTTAGTAATGATGGTGGCGAAGCGTGGGTTTTTCTCGTTCGTAACCCAATCCGCAAAGCGGTTCAGACCATCATCGCCATCACGGCGTTTGGACATACGCACTGCCTTACCAAAGGGTGTGTGTGCGCTGACCCACTCATCGGGATCGCCATCAGAGTATTGGTAATCGCCAGGCAGCTTAATCCGGCCAGTGCCCGCACCGCGTAGTGAGGAGTAATAAACCTCATCACCAAGGAAGCGCATCATGCGGCCAAGTGGTGTGCGCTCTTCTTTGGCATCACGCATTTCTTTCCAAACCACACCCCAGACACCACGGTTGATTTCTCCCTGGCCATTGGTAAAGGCGGCGAGGCGGTAGAAATCCATCCGCTCCCAGTCATCAAACGGGTGATCGTGGCACTGGGCACACTCCATGCGGGTGCCAAGGAAAAGGCGCATGGTGTTAGACATATTATCGAGCGGCATTCCCTTATCACGGATGTAGTAGCCGACGGCTCCGTTCTCCCACATCGCCCCCTGTGAGGAGAGAAGTTCTTGAGCGAGTTTATTGTAAGGTTTGTTCTCCTTCACTGCTTTACGAACCCACGCCATGTAGGGTGCAGCGGTGCGTCCATTTTCAAAGTTCTCCCGCACCCGCAGCATATCGATCAGCCAGTTTCCCATGTGGGAATCATAGCCCTTCGAGTTCATCAGGTAGCGCACGAGGAGGGTGCGTTTGTTCGGATCATCTGATTCAATAAACACGCGCGCTTCCTCGACAGTTGGGATGCGGCCCACCGCCAGCAGGAAACTACGACGTAAAAACACAGGATCACTGGCATCGAGTGGTGCCGGGATTTTTTTCTTTTTGTAAATCTTAGCAACGTATTGATCGATCTTCTTAGCAGCGGCGATCAATTGCTCTTCGGTGACAGGTTTATCCTTCTCAGGAGCTGCAGCGGCGGTAGAAAACATCGCCAGCGAGGAAACACAAACCGCCGTGAGCATAAGAGTGCCAGATGAAGGGGCGGCATTCCTCCATATTTGTGATAATCTCTTGTAGGGTGATAATGTGCTCATAACTCCCTAAAATATGGCATTTTAAGGGAGCTAGAGCAACAGGGAAGATCAGGAATTTTTGTAACGAAGAATCTCTGAAAATTTATCAAGCAGATGGTGGGAATGAGGTTTTTAGAGGTGCCCTTTAGCGGGAAAACCCACTAGGCCACGCTGCGGTTACGCTGATGATAAAGGGCACGCTCCGCACGGGTGAGCTTGCCCAAGAAAAGCGCCGTCGCCGCCGCCAAGAACATACCACCAGTCAGCAGGCCAAACCCACAGAACCAACCCGCACTTGAGATGAGCCACACGATGCCGGAGATAGCCATCGCGCCAATACCCGTAACAGCCAGCCCAATGATCAATCCATAGCCAAGGAGAGAAATTGCGGGTGCTGCCATCCGGGCTAACTGCCCTCGAGTGAGAAGAGGTTTTGTATTTGTATCTGCGGGGGTGGTGTTTGCAACAGGAGCGTCAGTAGAGTTAGTGGTGTTTTCATTCATAACGCTGCGGAATATGAAGCAAGTGAATGAAGCGGCGATGAAGGCTTTGTGAAAAGTGGGTGAAAGTTGAATGAATGGATCTAGCGCCATCTGTAGCGCATAACAGCCAGCGTATTGACTTCTCGCTGTGGTAGGGAATAATACTACTAGTTACTATCTCCTACCTCCATCATGAAACTACCTGCCCGTCTTGCCATTTTAGTTATTGCTGCTTGCGCCGCTGCGTTTGTGATCCACGCTCAGGATAAAAACAAAAAACCATCATCTCAAAAACCCATGAGCACAGAAAAAACACCACCACCCCAGCCCGATAAGCCCGTTAAAAAATCTGATGCCGAGTGGCGCAAAATTCTCACTCCTGAGCAATATCGCATCTCTCGCCAAGGCGGCACTGAACGCCCCAATGGAGAAGTTTACAAGCAGTTCAAGAAACAGGGCGCAGGCACCTACTACTGTGTCGGCTGCAATACCGAGCTGTTTTCCGCCAAAGAAAAATTTGATTCCGACTGCGGGTGGCCGTCGTTTTATGATCCATCAAAAACCAAAAACGTCAAAGCCGTGCCTGATCCCGATGGTATGCGCACGGAAGTCCGCTGCGCAAAGTGTGATGGCCATCTGGGTCACGTGTTTATAGGTGAAGGCTTCAACACGCCTACCGATAAACGCTACTGCATCAATGGCAGCGTGCTCAAATTCGTACCAGACAAGCCAAAGGTGCCAGCTAAAGACAAGGGCGCGGACCAGTAGCGGGTAGCTTTGAATACCGCCAACCCAGCGGCCAAACTCCCCCTCCTCACAAAACTCCCCTGTTGACAGCTTGGGGGAGCTGCAGGTAATTTGTCCGTCACCTATGAGCAACTCTACTCCTCCACAAGCCACTCAGAGTAAGTCGGCTAGGCCGAAACGTCATACCTCACGGCCAGCTCCAGCGTCCACCGCACGGGCTTCCGCGGTGACTTCACGGCCCACCTTTTCTATCGCTTGCTGGCTGCTCGCACTACTTGCCTTTGCCCAGCTGATCACCGTTGGCACAGCACTGGCGGTAAAACAGCAAAAGCCGATCATCGTGCAGCAAACCGCTGCTCCTGCGCCACCTGTCGTCTCCACCCCACTCGGTGATGTAAAGCCGCGCTCCTTGGAGGAAATCCTCCGCAGCGTTGGCGATGGACCATCCACAGAGCTAGCGGGTAGCCCACTTTCTGGCACTCCCGCAGCACCTGCGCAAGCTCCTTTAATCGCACCCATAGCACCTAAAAATCAAATGCCCCTCATCCGCTCTCCACGCGTCGAGCGGCTCGTGAAAGAATCTCGCAAGCATCACTTAGAAGGCGATATGATGCGCGCCATGCTCAAGCTACACGAGGCCGAAGCCATCGATGCCAAAGAGCCAGCCATCATTTACCAAAAGGGCTTGTTGTTAGAAGAAATGGGAAACCTTCCCGCCGCTGCGGACGAGTATCAGAAACTTCAGCAAATGGGCGCCAAGATTGGTGTTTATTTCCAGCTCTCTGCACGGAAGCTGCGCCTTGGTATGGACACCGCCAAAGCACGCCGCAACGCCATCGCTATCGGCCCAATGAAAACAGCCAAAGGCCAGGGCGCAGAAGCTAAAACTCACGCCGATGTAAGCATCACACTGCTAGCGCGCCCTGATAAGGATGTCCTCTCCAAGGACGTGGAAGTGCAGGTGCATTTCTACGATCGCCTAGATGGCAAAGAAATTAAAAAGGCGCTCCCTTCCGCCGCCATTAATACCCGCTGGGTCACCTTACCTATCGATTGGAAAGCCGCAGGAAACGAGGAAACCCTCCAAGTGAGCTACACCATACCGGCTGGAAACTATGCCGATGAGCACCTGTTAGGTAAGCGTGAATTTTACGGATACGTCTGCGAGCTCATCTATAAGGGTGAGGTTGTGGATCAGCAGGCATGGCCACGCAGGCTAAATAACATCCACGGTGGCGGCAGACTACAGCCAGACCTCGGTGTGCCAGATCCATGGCTCCCCGATGGAATTGATGATGGCGGCATCCTCCCTCACAAAAATGGAGGCTTGGTAGATCCAGCTAATCTTCCATTACCCACAAAATAACAAACAGTATCTCGCAGAGCATATCGCTACGCCCCGTGCGCCTACCGAGTCACTCTCACGCGGTAGAACCTTTTTATTTCCCCACCGGTGGGAGTGTGGCTGAGAGTCATGGTGTTGCCGTTGGCTTGGTTGTTTCCGTTTACTGTGGACCAAGCGTTGGTGTTACCTAAATCAGTGCTCGTTTCCAGGTGGTAATAATACCCCGGCACGGTAGTAAACGTAATCTCCGTGGCTGCTCCATTTTCCACTATGGATGTGGTTTTGAATAGAGAAGTATTATCCAATGGCGAGGTGCCTGCCGCTACCTCCGCTGCGTTGTTAGAGCCATCACCATCTTCATCTGCTACGGGATCTAGCAAAAGCACTGCACTGTTTGTTAGTGATGGATTAGGTGCACCAGTGTCAGACGCCGCAGGTGTGCTAGAATGTATATCCGCCGCACTGATAGCGGTGACGGTAGCGCGGTAGATCTCCCCAAACACACCCGAAAACGTGTAGCTGTTAGAACCATCGCTCACAGTGCCTGATGCCACTTCCGTGCCGCCACCATCCTTAATGCTGACGAGGTAGCTGCTGATGTTATCATCTGCTCCACCATTCGGCAGCCAGCTAAATGTGACGTTATTCCCCGCCTGATAAGCATCTGCCAATGGCTCGGGCGATGGCGGCGGTGTAACATCATAGAGCTTCAAAAACTGCGCCTCAAAAGGTGCGGTATCCCAAGCCGCAGCAGTACTTGGAACCTTTTTGGTAAACACAGAGAAACCGATCGACTGCAAATCCGCCCCGCTAATCCCACTCCCCCAGAGCCAAGCTTGATCCCTATCCATCACCGTTGGGGGGCGATTATAGGCAGCCATATTTTTAACATTGTAGCTTCGGCCACTCTTCAAACCTAACAAACTCGCCAAGCTGGCTGGAATTTTGAAGTTATCAGACTGATCATTATTTCTATCTAAATTAGCAAATGCGATCACCACATCTTGGAACGCTGGTGAGCTGTTCGCGGTTTCATATTTTGCCACAGCGTGGATTTGATCATTATTCCCATCACCGTCTAGGAACCAACGATTACTACTTGTTAGGGCGGCACTATTAATACGCGCATTCAACATCCCCGCATAAACACGGTAGAGCTGATCGTTACCGAAGTCCGTGTCATTCCAGATCGGCATCATCGAGTTCCAGCGTTTAAAGTGGGCTATTTCCTTGCCGAAGTTCGTCTCATAATGCTGATAGCCATAGGTCCGGCTCACTCCCAGCTCTTGCCCAGGAAACACCATGGTGAGTCCGTCATTGGTAGCCGCCACTGACGTGCGCACCAGCGCCTGCCACGGGTCTGTGTAATTTTCCTCATCGTGAGAGGTGGTGTTCATCAGGACCAGCCCTTGGCCGTAGGCAGTGCGGCGGTTGTTAAAAATATCGCGGTAGGAATATTTGTTTGTGGCACTTTGTAGCGGGAAAACAATATTCTCATTGAGCACATCAAAGTGACGAGCGGAACGATACGTTACTGCTCCGCCATCGAGTGATTCTGCCATCATCACAAAACTCCACTTTTTACTGCGTGCCACGTTGATCATATACTCCCACGCGCGAGGAGGCAGCCCTTGGCCAAAGTCACAACGCAGTCCATCAATACCACGGCTATCCCACGCGTAGCGAGTGGTAAGATCACCATCGGCGGATGTGGAATTTCTGTTAGCGCCGGCGGGGCGGGTTTTTTCTAACCAATGCACAGCATATTCAGCGAAGTAATCCCATACGCGATGCGTGACATTACGCCCGACGCCGCCTTGGGTAAAATCTGTGGCTGTCCAGTCTGCATCACTCCAATCAAACCAATCACCCTCGCTCGTGTGGCTGCTTCGCTCTGGCTCAGTGTCATACTCAACCAGGGCATCGTAGCGGCCGAAGAATACGTCTTTGACATCGTTCCATTTACCAAAATCAAATCGATCAGGGCCAGCGGCAATATTCGCGGCACTGCTAGCGCGGTTCCCATAATTACCAGTGGAGGAAAAAAAGCGCGCATCACGATCACGGATCTCATCTGTAGGCGACCAAGTTTGGCCGTCTGGCTGGAACAGATCCACACCCTGCTCTGCCAGCTCCACGTCAAAGGAGGTATGATTAAATGGTGCATCTAACATGATGCCAACCTCCTTACCATCCGCAGCGGCAACAAAATTCTGCCACGCCAACATCGATGCCGCGCGGTTCTGTGCCGTGGAGTTACTGCCCGAGTAATTCACACTCATCAGCTCATTGACCTCGAAGAAATTCTTCACCGCGTAGGGGCTGCCCGGATCATAGAGCGGGCCTCCGTTTCCATACCCAGCCACTGGCTCGCGGCCATCAATACCATTCGGATGAATCGGCTGGAACCATAACCAATTACACCCTAGCCCCTTGAGGTAATCCAAATCCCAGCGGTTATTTCCATTGTGCGGCGCCCCCGTGGCATTGTGTAAATCTTCTAGCGTTGATCTGTTAGAAAACTGATCGCCATCCGCCTCAATGTTAAAAACATTAATCTCATAAAGGTTAATTTTGCGAGCCACGGTGGGAGAAACCACCACGCAGTGGTCGCGCAGGCCGTACCATTGCCAAGGCCCTGCGGCGGAGGTTTTGTATCTAGCGCTCACGCGGTAAGCGCCAGTCTTGCTGGCTGGAATGCTTAGCGTGTAATTATCCGCACCAGAATCATACTGCATCGGGAAAGCTGCGTAGTAGTGGCCTGTTACAGAATCAGCATCTGCGGCACTTGAGGTGATGAGGTTGCCATCAATGGGCACTATACCATCCGGCACGCCGTCCGCATTTTTATCCGCCCGCGCCAAGTCTCTCCGGTTTAAGTTGGTAAAAATTTCCACCGAATGCACCGCACCACTCCCCGGTGGGTCAAAGGAGAACACCAGTAGCTGCGTACTGCCAGCCACCTCATCAATGTACACATGGCTGGTGGTGTATTCTCCATTTTGCTCAGTGTAGCCGGGTGCCTGCACGCGTAGCACTCCATCGGCCATGAGACATGGCGCAGTGCTTAGAGTGATAGCGAGTGATGTCAGCAGTGAAGAATGCTTCATAATGGATTAATTATGGATACAAAATTTGTAAACGATAGAACCTCCTCGGCTCATCGCCCGGGTGGGTGTGTGGGTTCCCCGTATCAAGAACCTGAGTATGGGGATCAGCAGGTTGATCGAGTGTTAGGATATCCGCACCTACCAATTCCCAGTTATCGAGATCATGCGACCACCAGAGACGATAGCGCCGGTTTGTTAGAGTGGGAAAATCCAACGTCACACTGCGGTCCGCATTCACAATCGCGGTTAACTTAGGAAAAAGATGCGCGTCATCGAGCTGCGGATTCAGGCCTAACAAATGCTCCTTCGCATTGCTCAGGCCATCACCATCCGGATCACCGCTGGCACCATAATCAACGTTCCCGCCGCCTAAGCCATCATCGTTTGGATCAAGACTATTCGCCGTTTCCCAGTCATCTGGTAGCCCATCTTGATCACAGTCTGCGCACGCCGCACTTAGCTCCAGCTCCAGGGAAAAACTCGCCGCCTGACTCTCAAGCTCCACCTGCTGGGTGAGTGCCTGGTTGCGCAGGTTAACGGTATCTGGCGCGAATGCTGGTAATTGTTTATCGGTGGCGGTACTGACCACTGACGCACTACTGTAGTGCACGCTGGCGGTTACCGTCTCGGCACCCGTGCTGTTTCTAACAAAAACCTGCCCACCACCATCGGTTAGAGGACTCAAGTTCCGCTGACCATTTATCAATAGATCATGCAAGTGCGGCGATAGGCCAAAGCGTACGTAGAGCTTCGTCACATCGCCGCCGAGGGTGTAAGCGGCGGAAAGTTTCTGTGAGTTATCAGCCAGCTGAATTGTTTTGCTAATCTTGCCATCTGCACTGGTAAATGTCCAACCTTGGCTACCGCTGGCCACTACGGTGTAGAGGTGATTGACGTAGAAGTTTGTCTCTGGACCGCTGGCAAACCAATCTTTGAAACCGCTGGTGCGGTAGGCATTGATGTCTGTTCCTGTTAGAATGCTATCGCCCTCAAGCTCGGTCTCGCTGCCAGAGTAGCTGAGTGGATTTCCGATGATTTGATAAACCTCAGACAACACCGTATCCCGCGCCCACGCATGAGTGAGCCTGCCGCCTATTGCCTCAAACACGGCAAACACTCGGTCGTTTTTTAGGATGTATTCGTTTTCCCCATCGAGATCAATGTCCTGGGCAATGGCTACCGCAACGCTTGGCGGACTTGCCGCCCATAAATCTACCTGACGATAAATCGCTGCATGGCGCATCTGCGATTGCGCTTGTTTTGAAAAATCGCTCAGGTTGTTAGAATCTGAATCCACCCAGATGTAATCGCCTGTGCTGTATTTGCTAATGTCATTATTTTGCTGCTCGTGAAAAGCGGTGAGCATGTTCGCACTATGCGCCGTGCCCCGCGCTAGCTTGGCGATGCGGCTACCTGAGAGGCTAATTGCTGAAACCTCATCCCAAGTGGCATCGGCAAGCTTTCCATCGTTGAGCGCCTGCATCCCGTAGGTCAAGGAGAGCGGGCTGCCAGGGCGAATGTTAAATGTTTTTCCCGCTAGTCCCTCCTCGCTCCCTGGGCTGCCATTGTACCAGTGATCATAGTTTTCCTGCGTAGCATGATCTAACCAATCATGGGATGTTTTTACCAACGCAGGCGAGCCGCGATCAAATGCAAACCACGTATCCCCCACCCCATCACGGGTAACATCCACCTCGCCATTGATGATTTGGCTCGGCGTCACAACCTCAATCCATGGTTTGTTAGAAACCCAACGCAAATTGGTGTCATAAGCGTCTGCATTCCCCACATCGGCAAGCTCATCCCAATGGTGGTAGAGGATGACTACTTGGTCTTGCACGCCGCTCCGTGCCTTACGGTGATAGAGGTTTCTCAGAGCATTGGGCAGCCCGTTATTAAGTGTTTGGTAGCGGTACGTGCTAGCGGAATCATTGATGAGAAAACAATGCACGCCGTGGTACTTATTCAGCCGATAACCATCCTCTGAGATCGCGGTCTGCCTACCCTGCCACTTCCAGAAATGCCGCATCTGATCGATAAACGTAAAGTTAAATCCCGCATCACCTATCTTACTCAAAACATCACCATCTAACACCCTCTCCGGTGCCCAGAAAACATTGGGTGATGGCGCCGTGTTATAGATATCCTCCAGAGTAGCCGCTGCCAGTTCCACGCTGTCCTGAGTGTATGCGGAGGTAAAGTAGGATGGCATGTGATCCGCATACGTCGTTCCTAACAGATCAAGGTTTCCCGTTTGCGCCATGGCGGCGATGCGTTGGTTGAATGCTGGGCCATCGAGCCATGGCTTCCCTGCTGTGGGGTCCACGCTAGCCCACTGCACCGCGCTGGCGAGAGTGGGGGTGATGTGCAAACTCAACGGCTGACCGAATGCTTGGTGGGCGTCCAGACTGCGATGCCATCCAGTGCCGAAGCCGGTGTTGATTTTATCCTGCGTCTGGCTACCTGGCCGGAGCGCGTGATTGGCATGATTGAGTAAAATGAGCTTTGCCCGTTTGCATTGATCAGGGTAGAGTCCTGAGCCGTCCACCTGCATGTAGCTTGTCAGTTTACCATTAGTGGATACATAGTCCTGACTGCTCCAGTAGTCTTCTGAGAGCCAATCATCATAGACGCTATCACGGATGTCGTTTCTACCTCCCAGATCACCCGCTCCATCGCCGCTGTTCTGGGTGCCATCGCGGGTGGTAAAAACTTGAAACCTCAGCTTACTGCTACCATTCCAGCCTGCATCTAACAAGGCTTGGCGTGAGATAGAGAACTCACAGGCGTCCAAATCAGCATTGTAGTATGCCTCGCCAAATCCATTCGCTGAATTCTGATCACGCACCTGCACCCCAGTAGCTGTTAGGTCTTCATTAACGGAGGTGGTATTCAGCGCGGCATTGGTATCCACATAGACGCGGCCGTTGTTCCCTTGATAACAAGCAGCCACAACCTCCCACTTCATTTCTGTTAGTATATCAACCTGATCTGGTAAGGCGGCTTCACCGCTGGCGGTGTTCCCAGTGTCCATGACGACGTAGATGTCCAGATTCCCCTCTTCAGCAAATGGTTGCAGATCTCGAAAATCTAACCGGAAATAGTAGTTACCATCTGCTCCACCGTCACGCGCGTAGAAGGCAACAATATCACGAGAGCTATCAAAACCGTCACCCGCAGGAAAAATATCACCTCCTTGGTTATTGCCACCTTCTCCTTCATATTCATCAAATGCGACCAAGTCATCACAGGTCCAGCCAGCAAACTCACGGTGGTTTTCCGTGCTGCCAACCATGATAGATTCCTCTGGGCCGATCACGATAGAGTTTGCAGGCGGCTCACTTGTGGCATCACTAACAAGAGGTTTTGTGCCACTGGTTTGCTCTTGGGAATTGTTAAAACCATCACCGTCTGGATCCCCCGTTGGACCTTGGGCGGGATCACCGTCATTGGAGGCGGCGGTGCGGAGGTTATCGATTCCATTATCCAGAGGGTCCAGCCCGTTCTGTGTTTCCCAACCATCTAACAGGCCATCGCCATCGCTATCCTTCGAAAGGCCGTTGGTTTCAGCCCAAGCCTCGCCGGGATCATAGATTCGGTTGCGATTTGTATCTCCCTTGATCAAACCATTAAGGTCTTTATCTTCGCCGTAGCCATCGCTGAGGCCATCGCCATCGCTGTCAGGATTATTAGGGTCAGTTTCTAACCAAACTTCTCCGGCATCGACTTTGCCGTTGGGCCAAACCTTTCCCCCATCGTTGCGGTCGAGCGTGTTTCCGTCACCATCGATCCAGCCATTATGGATGTAAATGGATAGATCACTGCCGCTTGCCCATGCTGGATTGTAACCGTCCTCGATACCATCGCGGATGCCATCGCCATCGCTGTCTGGGTTTTGCGGGTCAGTGGTGCTGCCATGAATCTGCTCGGTACGCCCTCGGTTAAAATCATAGTTCGGCAGGTTATTATTATCTGGCACGGTATTATAGAATGGAGGATCGAGGTCCGCCTTAAAGTTCGGTGTGCCATCGCCATCGGTATCTCGGCTAACGATGGTGCCGTAATCAAAGACGTTGTCTGCGTTACTATCAGTGAAAGGTTCAGAGGTTTCTCCGGCATCGTGTACGCCGTTGCCATTGCTGTCTTGCCAATCAAATCTCTGGTTCCCTGCGCCGATTTTATCTATGCCGTAGCCTGTGTCTTGGAATGCCTCCCCTTCTTGCGCTGTAGGGACGCCTCCCCAGCCAACCTCTAGGGCATCAGGCAGGAGGTCTCCATCGCTGTCTGGTGTTGTTGGGTTACTGCGTCCATAGGCGCGCCATGTGTGCACATCGCCATTGGTCCAAGTCTCTGCATTAGTCTGCGGGAGAGCTTTTTGAGTTAGCTCGTCAACATCTAACAAACCATCGTCATCGTCATCGGGATCATTTTCGTTTTCAGGTAGAATCTGGCGGAAAATCACGGTGGCACTACGCCGCTCCGTGGTGGCGAGTGGGCCGTTGTTTGTTTTCCGAGCATCCACTCTAAACCGATAATAGCCCTCACTGATTCCCGTCCACAGGTAGGTCCAGAGTTTTTTCCCACCATGCACTTCCGTGCCTTGTAGCGCGGTGTTGCCGCTGCCGTGCTCCCAGATAATGTCCAGCTGCACGATGTCTGAATCAGATTCTATAACGATGGGAATTTGGCGTTGCTGCGGGGTTGGGTTTGCGATGGCGGGCAGGACGACTTCATAAGGCTTGCCATCGCTATCAAATGCAGGAGGTGTGTTGATGCTGAGGAAGGTGCTCTCCACGACTGCTGCCTTCACCTTGCGATCCGCCTGCAGCACAACGCCACCTCGGTTGTGGGTGATATTGATGTGGTGCAGGAAATCTGGCTGACCGTTGTAGAGGTTTGGCAGGGTGTATGAGAGTGCGTGGTAATCAGCGGTTTCATTTCTAACAATAGAGTATTTCGTGCGGTCCTGCACCACGGCGCCATCGGTAGAGCCTGATACTCTGCTGGCGATGGTAATTAGAAATTCATCAATCAGCTCTTGGTCTGACTTCCCATTGCCAAGCGCCTTTGAGAAGTATGCCTTCATGGTGTACCCTTCAGCCACCACCTCGGCATCTGCTGCTGGGAAGGCGGCAAACATTCTGGTGTCTGGGCCGCTGGTCGTCACATTTCTTGTTAGGGTGGTGTACCAGTTTACCAGATCATCCGCTGCGCTTACAGTGCTGGTGAAGGTGGTGTTTGATGATTTCTCGATGAGACGCACTTGGAGCTGCGCATTTTGTGCGCCCGCTGGGACGTTGTTAAAATTAAACCTCCACTCTTTTGGGTAGCTGCTATTGATCGATGAAGTGGGCGGCACCTCGGAAGCACGCACCCAGTTCCCTGCTCCATTTCCATTGCTGGCACCCGTCTGTGCATCATCATTGGCACTCTCGCTATCTTGGATGAAGAACCAAACTTCATTCACGCTGCGGTCTGTTCTAACAACAGCACCGTAGCTCTGCTGATTGAGGGTGTCATTTTCCGCAGGGAAAACAATCTCACCAGTGGGGCGCTTGGTATCGTAGTAGAATGTTTGCTGGAAAGTATTAAAGAGTGATGCACGGTTATCTCTTTTCAAAAAAGCACGTCCACGCACGATGTGCATTCCCTCGTCAAGGCCAGTCTGCATCACAAAGGACGATTGATCGGCTGTTTTCTCGTAGTCGTTATGAGGGAAAAACTGAATGGTTTCCGCGTTAAAATTATCCGCCTCAAAGACGGTCATCATTGCTAGCTTTTCCTCCACTTGAGCTGGCCCCGTTGGGAAAACGCTAGCCAGTGGGTTTCCTGCATCACTGGTGCGGAAAATTGATATCTTATAACGGAGATCTCCTGATGGCTTTGGTGAAATGGTGGTAGAAAACCACGAGCCACCGCCGGCATCATGCGAGTAGGTCAAGGTAGCGGTCTTTGTGCCGCCTGTGCCGTAGCCTCCGTAGCCCTCGGGATCACTGGCATCTGTGGTGTAGTAGAGACGTGCTTGATAGCCGTCTAACGAGCCATTTGATTTTGCCCAAAACGTAATATCTCCGGATGTCTCCTCGTACTGCGTAGGAGTGCCGCTTGGCGGGCTCTCTACCATGTCAGCTGGATCATGGAAAAAATACGCTGCGGTGTTGTTAGAAGCGGGGTTGTTACCACTACCGTTCACAACACTCACTGTGCCAGTACCGATGGTTGTGGTAAAAGTTTCCGCACCGGATGAGCCGATGGTGCAGCGTGCGGTGTCCTTGGCGGCGAATTTTTCTGCCCCTTGGCGGTGCACAAATGATGGCTGCTCATAGCCCATTACTACCTCAGTTGTTAGGGCTGGTGGGTTATCTCTCTTGGCGGGATCTGTGCCGTTGCCATTGAGGTCAATGCCGCCATCGAGGCGCAGCAGAATGTTCTCCGCAGAGCCATCGGCACGCGCTACAAACTTCAAGTTACTGCCATCGGTCACACGGGGAATATCAATTTGATAGCTATAGTCTGTATCATCGGGATCATTTACACCGTGCGGATTAAACCCAGGATCGCCGTCTGGGCCATCGCGCCTTGTCACGGTGATGGTGCCTGTTTCTTGCCCGTTTTGATAGATGGTGACAGGTTTGCCCCCTACGTTTTCCCAGTGGAGGGCTGGCTCAGGCGTTCTCCATGAATAAACAAAATATCCTCCTGCTGGCACGGTGTGGGTGTGCAGTGCTGAGGCATAGGTGTAGAATCCACCGACGTTCGGGCCGGTGGCATACTGCCAGAGATAGGCGTCATTGGCTGTGCCACCATCGTGGGGGAAACTTGAGTTCACACTTCTAACAACTCCTGTTGAGTAATTGTCATTAAGCATGATTAGAGCGGTTACTCCATCGCTATCACTCATGCCTGTGTTCTCGCGTTTATCGATTCGCTCATAGGCAATGAAGTCGCCATCGCTCCATTTCCCCACCTGATAACCACGCGCGAAGTGCTGGTGAATGTAAGCTAGGTTAGGCAAACGCCCATCGCCAAACTGCCCGAGGAAGTTTGTATTCGAGTGCCGAGGGAATGCCCCGCCGCTTTGGCTGAGAGTTTCTGCTTGGTAGTTGCCATCGGTATAAACCAAAGGTAATCCCGCACGGGTGAAGTAAAAAGCGTGCTGTAGCTCCCGGCGCGCCGCGAAGTCGTTATCGTGACTCTGCGCGTGCATCACGCTCACTGGAGCAGGAAAGCCACCCCAGCCCGGCTGATCAAACCCATTGAGATCGGTCCATGGGTTTCCTAACCGACTATTCATTTGGTTTCTCAGATCGTTATCCACCAAGCGCATTCCGGCGTTGATGTAGCTTTCATAAGATGGCGGCTGACCGAGGTGTTCTCCGAAGAGCATGGCATCATCACGGGGTTTCTGGGTGTCAAACACCGTATCACGATGGTTACTATCTGAAAACCCACGCGTGAGGTTGAACTGCCGCTGAATCTGGCCAGTGTAACCGTAGTCCGAGCTATCCCTATCAACACCATAAGTAGCGCCAAAGAAATCAGCCGGAGTGTGCTTCACCGCATCTAACCGAAACCCATCACAGTGAGTAACGGCAAGCTGCCAACGAGCCGAGCGTGATAACATGGACTCAACGTATTCCGAGTAGAATGATTTGTTGTTTGTTAGATCTGCAACTGTGATTCCATTATTGGGACCGAAGCCCACGTAAGTGCCCTGCCCTGCCGCGTGAGTCTGCCCAGCACCTGTTGGTTTATAGCAATAGAATTCTGGATTACTCGGATGCCTAACAAAGCTGATTTTTTTGATGCGGCTCCCCTCACTGCGGCCAAAGTTATTATTCCACTCACCTGGTTCTGTGGCGATGTCAATGAGATCACTCAAGCCGAGGTGCATGACCTGCCAAGCATCTCCCCAGTTACGCGTATTATCCCATTTGCGATAGAAACCTTCCTCCGTGACACGCAGGTGGAAGTCCTCCGGCACAAAGCCTGGATAAACGCCGATGGGCACACCTGAATTATAACCGGGCACGTCAAAGGCATTATGATTCATCACATTATCAAAGTAGATTTTAATGCCGAACCTGTGCGCTACTTTAATCAAATTCACTAAGTCCTGGTGCGTGCCGTAGCGGGTGGAAACCGAGCCCCTCTGATCAATGCCACCTAAGTCAAACCTATCCCAGCAGTCATAGCCAACAGACAGTCCACCGCTGCCTTTGGTGGGCGGCGGTAGCCAGAGCGAATCATAGCCCGCCTCAGCGAGCTCTGGCATCTTGCTGGTGACCTCGCGCCACGAGGTATTGAAGTACTGGAGCATCACTTCCGCTGAGGCGGAGGCAAGGCACAATAGGGCCAGCAGCCCATGGATAATGGCTTTTTGCATAGAAAATTTGGGTGGGGATTATTCCGCTAGAGGTAGTACGGATTTCCAAGTTAGCCCGATGCGAATTTCATCAAATTTCACCGGGAAGTTTCCAGAGTCACTCCCTGAGCGCAGTGCTATGCGCTCGAACTTAGGTGCGTTTTGATAACGCTTCTGCGCGCGGGCATCTGCCTCTGGTTTTGATAAATCTGGGTCAATAAAAACGTCTGTTAGAAAACGCGTCTGATCAATCCGTATTACAAAGAGGTGCGGCTTATCATCCGTTTGGATGGCGAAGGGGTCTTCCTGTGCGCTTTCGGCATAACGCGCTCCATAAGAATCCGCCACACTTAGCTCACCGGTAAAAAGTTGTTCCTTATATTCATCAAGGTAGAGCAAGAGGCCTGAGAATGGTTTTTCTAACTGTTTCTTAGGCTGCTGCATCAGAAAGCTAATGTAGATGATGCCGTCTTCTGGCAGTTCTTTGCTATCGGGGACGATGTAGGCGCCCACGCCATTCTCCCCTGTTGTTTCTAAGCAACCAGCTTTGGTGATGAGTTTCTTGCCGTTGTTTTCATAGCTCAATCCTTCTGTTAGAAAAACTCCTCCACCAAGCCATTGGTTTATTTTTCCTGTTCCTTGGTAGGCTGCCCGCGCCACCGTGGCCGCAGGATAGTGGGCAAAGCTCTCAGAAACGCGCAAAGCATCAGGCGCTGAGCGGGCGTCTTTTTTATTAGTGCGGTAGTGGTCTTCTACGATGTCTGCAAAGCCATCCTCATCGCTATCTGTTAGGTTTGGATCAATGGGAACAGATAGACGGCGCGCAAGGTAATCCGTATCTATCATTGCACCGTTTTTAAGAATAGCAGCCTGCTCTCCGCCAATGAAAATGTCTTTTGCACTGCTGCCAGCCTTAGCTTTAACAAGCCCCTCGATGACGTGCACCTCCGTGCCTGCTTCTGTGCCATTGGCTGTGACAAACCGTGTGCCGAGGTCTGTAATCTTCCCATCATCGGTATCGATCACGAAGCCGTGCGCATACTCAGGCGCGTAGGTCTGAATGCGCCCCTTAAAGAGAAAAACCCTCTCTGGTCCATCGATGCGGAACACCGCCGGCCCGTTAATGTTTAGCCGGGCACCACCACGCATGGCGATGCCAAGTTTCGCCCCGTCCGGGATCTCTATCGCGCGAGCATTGAGCGGCTCACCGATACGGAAACCAGCGGCATCTGCGTCTTTGTTAGTATCCGTGATGGTGGCAACGTGATCCTGTGATGCGATCGGTGAAATCAATGTCTTTTGGCTGAGTTTATAACCAACCACAGACAATGCCACTACGGCTGCTGCTGCAATTCCCCATGGTAGAAGCGAGCGGGTTGAGGTTTTACTAACAGAGCTGGCTGGTGGTGAGGTTTCCTCTGAACGATGGGCCACGAGAGTGCCGCCTTGCAGCTCAAGCGCGGTCTCTGCCAGCAGGGTGTCCATGTAGTCGCCCACATTGGCATCAGACTCCTTGAGTGCCTGTTGGAACTCAAGCAGCTCTTGCTCGGTGACGTTAGGGTCGCCGATTTTATCCATCCATTGCTGCCAGTCGTGATTCATTTTAGATGAGTTGCGTCGTTGTTCCTTTATACTGTTATGCGGAAAAAAAGTTATGCCTTGATTGGTGTTTTTCAGCGTCTTGCACGGCGTAACATGCAGTCTTTGAGTTGCTTCCGCAGGCGAAATAATTTTTGTTTCACGGCTCCTACGCTGGTTTGTAGCTGTGTGGCGACTGTTTCCAATGATGTGCGCTCGTGGTAACGGTGCTGGATGATATAGCGCTGCTCATTGTTGAGTGATTGCACACAGACTCTGAGTGCGGCAAGAACAGGCTCGATATCATCAGCCTTCTCCTCCGCCTTATCCGCTAAAGTTTCTAACAAATCCGAATCCAGTGTGGTCATCTGCACCTTTTTGTAGCGGCTGAGGTAGGATAAGCATTCAAACCGTGCGATAGCAAAGGCCCAAGCCTTGAAGTTTGTCCCCATCTCGTAGCTGGATTGCTTGCGGTAGATAATGATATTTACATCCTGCAACGTATCTCGCGCATCGTCCGGGCTATAGATCATGGCTCGGATAAAATAATACAGCCTCTGCTGATGGCTGGCCACTAGCTGATCAAAGGTCTGATCAGAGTGCCCATCAGGGTTCTCGGAATTGTGAGAGGCTGGCTTCATCGCTGTAGCTACAAAGTAATACTTTGCTAACCTCTACCCTTCCATATTTACTATACCAATCAAGAAAAAACCCCCGTTCCGTTAAGAACGAGGGCTTCTTTTGCGTGTGTTGTCAGGGTTTCCTGTGTCCAGTAAAGTAGCTCCGCCTAGCGCCTGCGGCGCAGGATGAGTGCCAAGCCTCCAAGGCCCATCAGTGCTGATGACGATGGCTCTGGCACCACGGTAAAGGTTGCATTATAGTTGGTGCCTCCATTGTTGTGGAAGTGATCACCATCACTTGATGAAGCTTTTGTGAAAATTACGATTTCGTAATCTCCGTTAGCAAGACCGGAAAGAGCGTCTATGCTAAATGAATCGCTCCACTGCTGATCGCCTCCATTCGTGTAGTTGCTGCCGTTAGCGGCTGAAGTAAAGCTGGAGTTTGCGGTAAAACTCAAATCAAGCTCTGTGAAAAAGGTTCCTCCGCCAACAGCTTGAATGCTGTAGTTTAGCTTAGCATTAAATACATCGCTCAGGCCGTTTTTGAATGTAAGTGCCTCACCTCCACTAATGGTCATGGTATCGCCGTTACCGACGTCAAATGTCCCAAGATCTGTTCCGCCGAAGTCCCCCCCCGCAGCACCTCCTGTGCCTTCTACATTATACCATTGTGCTGTGCCGTTGGTTGTAACGTTGATGAAGCTGCCAAACATGCCAGATGCTCCGTACCCTGATGCCATGATCGCCAAGCTGCTGGTTGCGCATATGATGCTAATTTTTTTCATCGTGATGTTTCTATTAAATTGTGTGTTTTAAAAATGAGAGTATGCTTGCTCTGTTCTGTAGTCATCGCTTTTACTATCGTAATTTGAAAAGGTTACGCAATTTACCCCAATTTTTTCGCAACTAATATTTATGTATCATACAGCTTCCCATACTACGTCTTTCCTTGCCCTTGTAATTGCGTGCTTTTTTCTTCCCCTACAGCTTTCCGCCTGTAACAAAAAAGATTCCACACCCGCCGTAAAAAGCGACATCGTAAACGCCGCGCGGTGGCAGATTGGCAAAACGACCGAATACGATCCCGCATACGTCTCCCTAGCCTACCCGAATGGTGATCTCCCTATTTCCAAGGGCGTCTGCACGGATGTTGTCATCCGCGCCCTGCGCAAGTCCCGCCAGCTCGACCTGCAAAAGCTCGTCCACGATGACATGCGGCGCAATTTTTCCAAGTATCCCAAGATCTGGGGACTCAAACGCACCGATAAAAATATCGATCACCGCCGCGTTCCGAATCTAAAAACATACTTCAAGCGCAAAGGATGGTCGCTTCCTGTCACCAAGAATAAAACCGACTACCAACCTGGCGACCTCGTTACTTGCACAGTGGCAGGTAGGCTCCCGCACATCATGATCGTCAGTGACAGCAAAGCAGCCGATGGCACACCGCTCGTCATCCACAACATCGGCGGCGGCACAAGAGAGGAAAACCGCTTGTTTGAGTTCCCCCTCACGGGTCACTACCGGGTGAAGAGCACGAAGAAGTAACGGCTCTTTATTTTTCCCAGCAAAACCACTCCAGCGAACCTCATTGGTTTACTAATCAGACCACCCCCTAGCTTTGGACAGGCGAACTACCTTCACCTAGAGTGCGTAGTCCACATGCTTGTATCTCTTCCAAGGATAAAACTCAGGCACCTGCTCGGTGTGGGTGCTGTTGCTTCTGCTAATTTTTTGGCGAGTTTCACAAGCATCGTGTCCGCAACACCCGTGATCTCCGAGTTCATGGCATCAAACAACGGAGGCCTGTTAGATAAAGACGGAGCATCCAGTGATTGGATAGAAATCCGCAACACTGGCACCTCCGCCATTGACCTCGCAGGCTGGAAACTCACCGACGATGCATCGCTGCCCGCTAAGTGGACGTTCCCCACCCGCGTGCTGCAGCCCGGTGAGCTCATCGTGGTTTTTGCATCAGGTAAAAACCTCTTCGGTGCCGAGCTTCATACAAATTTCTCGCTCAGTAAAAATGGTGAGTATCTAGCACTCATCGATCCTAGCGGCACTCCAAGCACAAGCTTCTCACCCGCCTACCCACCGCAGCAGAGTGGTATCTCCTACGGAAGCTCCGTCCCGTCTAACCAGATCACCTTGATTGATGAGAATGGTCCCTGCAAGGCACGCGTGCCAAACTTCAGCTACCACAGCAGCATAGGGAACTCTTGGCGTGATAACGCCCCGAGCTTCAATGAAACAGGCTGGCTTTCCGGCACGCAAGGGGTAGGCTATGAGCGGAATAATGGTTTCCAAGGTGACATCAACCTCGATGTGGAAAACGTGATGTATAACAACAACACTTCCGTTTACATTCGCATTCCATTTAATCTACCCACCCTTCCTAACAACGTCCTCTCACTCACCTTGCGAATGAAGTATGACGATGGGTTCGCGGCATTTATCAATGGTGGTGTGCCCGCTAATGGCAGCGCCCACGCTCCCGCCTCACCCACTTGGAACTCGACCACCGAAGGGGGAAACAGCACTGAATCTCAAGCGACCACTTTCCTTGATTTCGACGTCAGTGATCTCATTGGCGAACTCGAGTCTGGATCTAACAACATTCTCGCTATTCACGGTCTCAACGCGAGCCCCACAAGCTCTGATCTGCTCTTCCGCGCGGAACTCATCGCACAGGTGGCGCAGCCTGGGCAATCCACCACCGGCTACTTTGCCTCTGCCACACCAGGGACTATCAATGGTGACGTTACGGTGGAAGGTTTCCTAACAGACACGGAGTTTGATCTAGGCCGTGGCCTCTACTCCAGCTCGTTCACAGAGACCATCACCTGCGCAGACCTCGGCTCTACCATTATCTACACCACGGATGGCTCTGTCCCATCCCTAACAAACGGCACTCAGGTGCCCGCCGCTGATGAGTCCTCCGCCCCCTCCGCCAGCGTTTCCATCACCACAACCACCGTGCTGCGGGCCATCGCAGTGAAGTCAGGATTCGAGCCAACCAATGTAGATACTCAGACCTATCTCTTTATCAATGACGTGCTCACTCAGAACGGTGCGGGATTACCCACGCCTTCCACCAGCACATCGACGTGGGACTACGAGATGGACCCGCAAGTTGTTAATGATCCACGCTATTCCAACCTAGCCGATGACCTGCAGACGCTCCCAATTCTATCCATCGTCATGCCAAACGAGGACGTCTGGGGAAACAACGGAGTCTATGCCAACCCCAAATCGTTTGGCTCTGCCTGGGAACGCGCCTGCTCCGTGGAGGTGATCAACCCAGACGGCTCACCGGGCTATCAGGTGGACGGTGGTTTGCGCATTCAGGGCTCAGGTAGCCGTAACCGAGCGATCGGGAAAAAGTCCATGCGGCTAGCGTTTCGTAAATCCTACGGCTCTAACAGATTCAAATACCCACTCTGGGGACCCACCGGCCCAAGTGAGGTGGCAAACCTCGTGCTGCGTGGTAGTTACTTTGATTCCTGGACATTCCAATCAGACAGCAGCAGCGCAGACGCCATCACCCGCAGCAATGCACTCCAGTTCCGCACTCACTACGCCACTGTTGCTCACGCCCGCACCGGAAACCTCACCATCTCCAGCAACTGGGTACACCTTTATATCAATGGTCAGTACTGGGGCCCCTACAATACCCATGAGCGACCGGATGCCGAGTTCGCAGAGTACCACATGGGTGGTGACGAAAGCGATTACTCAGTGATCAAAACCAACGTCGAGGTCGTGGAAGGCTCACGCACAAAGTTCGATGAACTCATCGGACTCTGTAACCCCTATAGTGCATCCAACCACCAAGCCATCCTTGACCTTATTGATGAGAACCAATTCATCGATTACATCTTTGCCAACTTCTGGGGCGGTAATGCTGACTGGCCGCACAATAACTGGTACACCATCCGGAATGACACCCTGAATGGTCGTTTCCAATTCTTCATCTGGGACCCAGAAAACTACCTCTACATCACAGGAAACAACCGCACTACCGTCAATAACAACTACAGTCCTGGCATCATCTATGATCGCCTCCGCCGTGATCCTGAGTTCCAAGTCCACTTCGGCGACCGCGTACACCAGCTCATGTTTAACAACGGCATCTACTCCGCCCAATCCATGCAAGCACTCCTGCAAGACATCGCAGATGAGCTAGAGCCCGCCATGAACTGCGAGGCCGCCCGCTGGGGAGATGAGCACACATCCTCCCCCTACAACACCATTGATGACTGGCTGCCACACGTCGCCTACCGCAAGAACACCTACATCCCGGCCCGTCACAACATCGTGCTCACCCAGCTGAAAAACGTCAACCTCTACCCACTCGTCAACGCCCCATCGTTTTCACAACACGGAGGAGTCATCAGTGCTAATTTTCAACTCTCAATGAGTAATCCAAACACCTCTGGAAACCTCTACTTCACCACCGATGGAAGCGATCCCCGACTCAGCGGAGGCAATCTTTCCCCCACCGCTCAAGTTTATAACTCCTCCATTACCCTCAGTGGCTCAACCACCGTAAAAGCACGCTCACGCACAGAAAACGGCGAGTGGTCTGCACTCAATCAAGCCATCTTCACCACTGGAGAAACCCCCACCCTTGCAAACATCGCTATCACAGAAATTCATTACCACCCCGCTGATGCCACCGCAGCAGAGCAATTAGCCGGCTTTACAGATAAAGATGACTTCGAGTTCATCGAGCTGATGAATACCGGCTCATCCGCCATTGATCTAACAACTTTGGAATTCATCCAAGGTATCAGCTTTAATTTCTCCACTCTCACCAACACCTTGTTAGACCCTGGTGAAAGGATCCTTTTAGCACGTAATAGTGCCGCCTATGCGGAGCGCTATGGCAGCTCTAACATCCCAGCTGGGAACTACACAGGCAGGCTCAGCAATGATGGTGAAACAATTGTCATCACCCAGGGAGGGAACGTCCTGCTCAGCTTTGATTATAATGATAACTATCCGTGGCCCGATAGCGCAGATGGCCAAGGCGCCTCTCTAGTTCTCATCAACCCCAGCTCGAATCCACTGCATGGAGACCCTAACAATTGGCGAGCTTCCAGCACCGTACACGGCACGCCCAACAGCGGAGAAACGCTACCCCCCTACCCCGCCAATCCACTCGCGGATGCCGATGGAAATGGCCGCGCAGACCTCGTCGATTACGCCGTCCCCCACCCCGCCATCGGTAGCCTAACAAACGGCGATCTCACTATCCAATTCACCACCAATCCCGCCGCTGAAAACGCCACCACCATCGTCCAATATTCTGATAATCTCACCCAGTGGACTTCCGCATCTGATAAAGTAGAATTCGTTTCCGAAACCTACAATTCAAACGGCACCATCACCTACGTTTGGAGGTCTCTGACCCCAGCCAATGGGCAGAACAAGCAGTTCCTACGCGTTCAGGTATTAGAGCGCTAACCCTTTCTCTTTTCTGCCTTAGCGATCAACCCCGCACGCCCCTGAGCAAACAGCAAGCCTACCAAAAAAAATGCGGCTGGTGCCCAGAACATGATTTTGAATTGTCATTTTTATTGTGAGTATTCCCCACTTGCTTTCTCCGTTTTTGGATCAATGTAACCATCAATCTCGATCGACCGATGGTTGGTGCGCAAGTAGGCTAACAATTCTGCCCGACCACTCACCGAAAGAGCATTCTCAATATAAGGTAATCTGATTCTCCCCTCACTCGTGTTCAGGAGTAAACCGAAACCCTCCACCTCGCTCCAATGGATCGAGCTCACACTGCGCACAGGGATGCTCTTTTCTTTACCCAAAAACCCCCACTGGATCTCATCATTATCCATGGAAAAAACATGCACCACCGCCCCCTTCGTTGCCATCCATGCACCACGAATAAAGATGCCAAACAACAATACTCCAGGAATACCAAAGATATAGCTCAGCGCATTCCACCCTCTTTCATCAACACCCACAAAGCCAATCAGCATAAAAAACATCGATAGAAATAACACCACACCAAGACCGATAAATCCCACCAACCTCGAATCTTTCTTAACTCTGTGAAACTCCTTCATGGCAGCTTGATTTCACCCACCTCTATTGATCCCAGCACCTGTGCTAATATAACAATGCTACTTCACCTCAAAAGCCGCAATGGTGTCTTTGTGCGTTAGTTTTTTCCAGCCTATAATTCCGATGATAAACAACGGAGAAAATATATTTAGTAACATAAACCGACATGCCATGCCATGCGCCCAAGGTTTTCTGTTTTTTAATCCGATAGCAATCATCGCAAACGCCACAGCAAAAAAACCAATCAACAACGCCAAGAGAAGCCCGGGCACAAAGCCTGTTTTCTCACCCGTTACTTTATGTGTTAGGTTGGAAAAAATATTAAATACTGAGATAGCTCCCCCGATGAACCCCACAGCATAAATCCATAGCCAAACCATTGCAAACTGAACCTTGGGCGGACCTCCTGTAAGCAGAGAAGGCGCCGCTGCCTGAGGTGCCGCGGCAACAACCGCTTGCTGAAATGATGATGCCGCTATCCAGTCAGAGCCACCTTCCAAGCAGATTAATTCTTCTGCTCCAATTGAACCTGAACGAATAAGCTCCACGAGCTGCTCCTCCGGATACGGTCCGTGGTTCTGGTTGTCCCTGTGAAGATAATACTTATTCATATTGTGTTTAATCAAAAACATATCGGGCGTGGTGCCGACTACTCACTCACCTCTAGGATCTCCACCTCATAGCCATCTGGGTCAGTAACAAATGCCATTTTTCTCTCCCCGGATGAGAACTTTTCCCGCCATGCCGATGGCCAGATTTCTATGCCATCGTTTTCTAACTTATCACAATAAGCTATCACATCCGGCACACCTACGCAGGTGTGCATCAGGTCCTCAGGGAAGCTAACATCATAGTCTGGCGAGTGTGTTAGCTCAAGGAAGTGATCGTTTCCAGGTAAGTGAAGAAACGCAAGCTGGTTGCCCTGTGGAGAGGTTTTCTGATCGCCTAATTCAAAACCAATTTTCTGATAGAAAGCAATGCTAGCTGCTGGGTCTGAAACACGAATCCGCGTGTGGAGAAACTTTATCATGCCCGATTTATAACCGCTGGTGAGTAACGGACAATCTTGTTTTTCCCTCAGTAGCTAAGTTGCGCATTTTGACACACGCATCCCAAGATCCGCGTTCATCGCTATTCAGCTAGAAAGCATTCTTAAAAAATAAGGATATAACACTATCACCAGCAGCAAAATCCACCCTCCAATCCGAATCAACTTTGGGCTCACCAAATCATCCTTCAATGCAGCCACTGCATCGGGATACCAAATACAACCCGCTAGCACCGCAAAGTAAGCAACACTGCGCACAAAGTGGAGGTTTCCATTCTCAAACGCAAAGTACATAAAGCCAATCATCACCAGCACCGATAAAACAACATTCACCGTGGCATGTTCATCCTTTGCGTAGTCTGCCTCTTTCATCCTAGTTGGTAAAACTTAGCCCCCGCACCTTCACTTGTCGATCCACAACACTTGCCGTTTGTGATTTGGGATGGAGAGTGGGCGGCTCGGACAGAATTTACAGAATGTAACAGAATTTTTTGTTGCCCCAATGGCGTTAGCAAAACCAACGCTGCCTCATTATGTAAATTCTGTTCATTCTGTTTAAAAATCACATCCTGCGCTATTTGCTTTCGCTTGGGGTTAGGTTGATTTTGTTAGAACATCGTTAGGTGATAATTCCTCTCAAGGCTCCGTGCGGTCGTTTTGGCAAAACGACCCTACCTTTAAGGCTCTGAGAATCGTGTGAAAATGAGGTGCGTGTATGGTAGGGCAGGGTGGTTTATTCTCAGGGGCTTAAATGAGTGATGTTAGATGTGATAACTCGTTGAATATGTGTTGGTTATGGTTGTTTTTAGAAAGTAGTGTTTTTTGAGCTTATTTTGGGGTGTTTTTAGCTGGTTCATACTACATCTTGGGTTTTGGGGTGTTTTGGGGCACCTTGCGGTCGTTTTGGCAAAACGAGCCTACCGATCTGTCACCCCAGTGGCACAGTTTCTCCTATTAACGACTAACCAATCCCTACTTCCTAAGAGCGATGGCGAGGATGGCGATGTCTGCGGGGGTGATGCCGGAGATTCTGCCAGCTTGGCCTAGGGTGGTGGGCCTGATGGTGGTGAGGTGGTGGCGAGCTTCGGCTTTGAGACCAGATACTTTGGCGTAATCAAAGGTGTCTGGGATGCGTTTGTCTTCCATGCGCTGCAGGCGATCGATCTGGGTTTGTTGTCGATCTAGGTGCCCGGCGTATTTGAAATCGGTTTCGATCAGCGACCAAATTTCACGTGGTGCCTGAGAGAGGATTTCATCGGGCAGGGATTGCCAGGAGTTTTCAGAGCGGCGGAACCAGTGATCGAGCTTTACGCTATCGTGGGAGATAGTGGGCACGAGGGTTTTGGCGGCATTGAGGGCGGTAATTTTATCGGCAGTCCGGGTGGCACGTTCTCCGGAAACGAGGCCGATGGTTTGTGCTTGTGGGGTGAGGCGGAGATCCGCGTTGTCCTGACGGAGGAGGAGTCTGTATTCTGCGCGGGAGGTAAACATGCGGTAGGGCTCGGTGGTGCCTTTGGTGACGAGATCATCGATCATGACACCGATGTAGGCTTGATCTCGGCGGAGGATGAAGGGGTTTTCACCACGTACTTTGAGGGCAGCGTTGGTGCCGGCCATGAGGCCTTGTCCGGCGGCCTCCTCGTAGCCAGATGTGCCGTTGATTTGCCCAGCGAAGTAGAGGCCGGAAACGCGCTTGGTTTCCAGGGTGGGGGAGAGCTGGGTGGGGGGGCAGTAATCATACTCGACGGCATATCCGGGGCGGACAATTTGAGCGTTTTCTAGTCCGGTGATGGAGTGAATGAAATCGAGCTGGATGTCATAGGGGAGAGAGGTGGAGACGCCGTTGATGTAGTACTCGTGAGTGTGGCGGCCTTCTGGCTCTAGGAAAACTTGGTGTCGTTCTTTCTCTGCGAACTTGACGACTTTATCCTCGATGGAGGGGCAGTAGCGGGGGCCGGGACCTTCGATTTTTCCAGAATACATCGGTGATTTATCGATGTTATTGCGGATGATATCGTGGGTTTCTGGATTGGTGTAGGTGATGTGGCAGGGGATTTGTTCCACGTGGAACTCGGAGCCGCTAGACGGCGAATATTGAGTTTTCAGTTCTGAGTTTTCAGTGAGATGGCCGTTGAGGGTATGGATGTCATTGGGGTTTTTGACTAGGGTATCGGCCAAATAGGAGAAGAAGGGTGGGGGGGTATCGCCGTGTTGGACTTCGGTTTTTGTGAAATCGATGGACTTGCCATTGATGCGGCAGGGGGTGCCGGTCTTGAAACGTTCTACATCGAATCCAAGTTTATTGAGGGAATCGGAAACGGTGGAAGTGGCATCGCCCATACGGCCGCCTTGTTCGTTTTTCATGCCGACGTGCATGAGGCCGCGCATGAAAGTGCCTGCGGAGAGCACCACGGTTTTGGCATTGATCTGCATTTGCAGGGAGGTGGTAATGCCGGTGATGGTGTCGTTTTCCACGAGGAGCTCGGCGACGTTCGCTTGGTGGAGATCGATACCCGGTGTGGATTCGAGGTGGTGTTTGATGCGGAACTGGTAGGCTTTTTTATCGCACTGGGCACGTGGAGCGCGCACGGATGGGCCTTTGTTTGCGTTGAGCATACGGAACTGGATGGCAGTGGCGTCGGTATTGAGGCCCATGATGCCGCCGAGGGCATCAATCTCGCGCACCATGTGTCCCTTGGCGAGTCCACCGATGGCGGGATTACAGGACATGGCGCCAATGGTATCGAGGTTCTGGGTGAGCACAGCAACTGAGCAGCCGAGGCGGGAGGCTGCAAGCGCGGCCTCGACCCCTGCATGACCTGCGCCGATGACTAGGACGTCGTATGTCTTTGGATAAACAAACATGAGTGGGCGGCGGTGTAGTGCAGATGCGTGGGAAAATCAAGAAAACAAGAATGTTCCATGTGGAACAATGAGAGAGAAGCGCCTGTGGCGAATGTTGAGTTTTAAATGCTCCGGTTGATATGGTGGTTAGCTGGGGTAGGGTGGGGTGTTATGAAAACGATTGTTACAGCGGTAGATTTCTCAGATGCAACTCCACATGTGGTAAACATGGCTACTCATATTAGCAGTGCTATGGGTGCGCAGCTGCATTTGATTCACGTGGTAGAATCACGAGAGCCAACTTATGTGGCGTATGGTTTCCTACCTGATCAATTTCCCGTCTTGCAAGAGCTGGAGGCCGAGTCCTTGAATCGCGCTGAGGAGAAGCTGCGTGATACAGGTTGCCCTGCGTATGAATACCTAGTGCTGCAAGGCCGTCCACTGCACTCTATCTTAGACTACACTGAAAAGGTATCGGCTGATTTATTAATTCTTGGCTCGCACGGGCACGGCTTGATAGGTGCTATTGTTACTGGAAGTGTGGCAGAGGGTTGTGTGCGGAAATCGAAAGTCCCCACACTCGTTGTTCCGGTTGAGTGAGAAGTAAGCGAGTGTTTCTATCATCAAGACTTGCGCCTGCCGCGGGTTTAGGGCATTGATTTGGGCGTATGTTCGAGGTTAGGGACAAGCCGGAAATGGTAGAGCGGGCACTGCTTGTGCGCATAAACTCCGATAAACGTGAAGAGGATGAGGCGATCTCATTACTCACGGAGCTGGGTGAGCTGGTAGAAACACTTGGTATAGGCGTGAGTGATTCCATGCTGGCGCACACTCGATCGCTGCATAAGAAGTTTCTATGTGGAACAGGTAAGGCTCAGGAGGTAGTGGATCTTGCCAAGGCGCATGAGTGCGATTGCATCGTCTTTGACAACCAACTTTTACCCTCTCAGCAGAGAAACTGGGAGGAGCTTGCTGACATGTGTGTGATTGATCGCGAGGAAGTCATTCTCGATATCTTTTCCCAACGGGCGCATACCCGTGAAGCGAGGCTCCAGGTGGACCTTGCCAAAATGCAATACTCTCTCCCTCGTCTAACTCGAATGTGGGGACACTTGGACCGCGAAGGTGGTGGCGGTGGGAGTGCCGGGGGAGCCGGTTCATCCGGCGGCAAGGGTGGCGGTGGTGCCTCCCGTGGTATGGGTGAGCAGCAGGTGGAAGTGGATCGGCGTCTTGCCCGCACTCGTATAGATCAATGCAAGCGCGAGCTTGCTGAAGTGCGCAAGCAGCGCAACACCCGGCGCAAAGAGCGGGAGAAACAAGAAACCCCCTGCGCTGCGATTGCTGGATACACTAATGCTGGTAAGTCCACCTTGCTGAACCAAATTTCTGGCTCGGAAGTGATGGCGAAAGACATGCTCTTTGCCACACTTGATACTACTACGCGGGCTATTGAGCTGCCCGATGGGCAACCATTACTACTCACGGATACCGTGGGGTTTGTCCGCAATCTCCCTCACCGGTTGGTGGAGGCGTTTAAGGCTACTCTCGAAGAGGCGGTGCTGGCGGATTTTATCATTCACGTCCTCGATGCATCAGACCCGGAGGCCAAGACATTTTATGATACCACTATGGATGTGCTAGCCGAGCTGGGTGCTGGTGACAAACCGATGATCACAGTGCTCAACAAGGTTGATAAACTCGACGATCCCGTGAAGCTCGCAGGACTCGAAGTTTCCTTTCCAAACACCATCACTGTCAGTGCTAAAACGGGCCAGGGCATGGAGGAGCTAATTTCCCGCTTCACCGAGATGCTAGCGGATCGCGTGCAGGTGCTGAACTACCGCATCCCGCAGAGCCGAGGTGACCTCACCGGTCTGCTCCACCGCGAAGCAAAAATTCTGGAAACTGAATACGAAGGCAATGACATGCTTGTGCGCGCCGTCGTACCAGCAAGTATTGCGGGAAAACTTGCAAGCTTCCACGAAGAGGCACCACAAAAAGCCTCAAGCTAAACGCGTCATCATAGGCAGAAAAAACATTGTTCAAATGAATACTTGTTTTTGTTTTTCCCGTCGATTACAAGGCGTGTAGATCTTTCCTGTTTTCTTTGCCAAAAACTGTGGCAAAATATCCCATCTCCCAGTCTATAAGCTACGTGAAACCTTATTTCCTCATTTCCAAAACTTCCATTGGCCTACTTGGTCTAGCTTGGGTTTTTTGTTCCAGCATCAATTCCGCGCATGGCCAAGATGCAGCACCGCCAGCCAGCCCCCCGCAGGCAAAACCTGCCACTCCTGCCGTGGGGGAAAACACCCCACCCACGAAGAAAAATACAACTCAGCCAGGAACCCAGCCCGGTGGCACAACCACGCCTGAAACTGTGGCCATCCCAGACCGTGGTGACGAAGCTGTCCGGTTGCAAATTTTCCTCGATCAGAAATACTTTGGCCCAGGCATTATCGATGGCAAACCTGGCACGTTCACCAAAGTGGCGATCGAGAATTACAACCGCAGCAAGGGGCGGGCAAAAGGGGACACACAGCTCGTCACCGAATCCATCGCCGAAGTAAAAAACATCTACGCCACCGCCATCGTGCCGAGTATTGTTTCCAAGTACGTTGATGCCACTCTGCCGACAAAACGCAGCTTGCAGGCAAAACGCAAATCCATGCCCTACCGCAGCGTCACCGAGTTCATGGCTGAGCGCTATCACACATCTGAGGACTTACTCATCGAGCTAAATGGGGCTAAAGTCATGCGCACTGCCAAATCTCGTTCTGCCATCAAGGTGCCAAACATTGAGCCTTTCCGCATTGAGGATCTAAAAACGGGAAAATCTCACAAAAAGGAAATTAACCTTACCGCGCGGCACGTCGTTGTGGATACAGGCATCAAACAAGTTTTTATCTATCAGCTCATCATACCGCAGGAAGATGACTCCGTAAAAGTGCAAGCCGCAAAGCCAAAATTGGTTGCCAGTTTCCCGATCACCCCAGGAAAAACCAAATTCATCCCAAAAGGATATTGGAATTTGAAAAATAGCGTGGAGCTTCCTGAGTGGCGTTATGACAAACAATTGTTAGAATACGGCGTACGCGGTAAAGAATACCTCACCATTCCTCCGGGACCCAACAACCCAGTTGGCATTATCTGGAACGGGCTCACCAAATCTGGCATTGGCATACACGGCACAAACAACCCACGCACCATTGGTCGCGCCCGCAGCGCTGGCTGCATCCGGTTATCAAATTGGGACGCCGCACGCTTCCCAACACTTGTTAGACCCGGCGCCGTCGTGCAGGTGAAATAGCTCTTGTATCTTTACGCCAGCCAACTATTGAGCAGCCATGTCTGAAAACGCTTGCCCGCTATGCACCATGGAAGATGTGCTCACCCATGAGGAAAAATACGAATGCATGACCTGTGGCCATGAATGGGAAAAAGAAGAGGAAGGCCGCATCGTCAAGGATGCCCACGGCAATGTGTTAGAAACAGGCGACGTTGTGCAAATGGTCAAGGATCTGAAGCTCAAAGGCACCTCAAAAGTTCTTAAATGCGGTATGAAATCAAAACCCATCCGCATCGTCGATGGTGACCATGAGATCGACTGCAAAATGGACGGCATGTCCATCGCCCTCAAAGCATGCTTTGTAAAGAAAGTGCAGTAATTTGGTTTTTCGACAAAATTTTTCTTAAGCTGTGAAGCTAGTTCGGTAGGGTCGTTTTGCCAAAACGACCGCGAGGTGCCTTGAGAGGAATGGTCACCTAACGATGTTCTAACAAAATCAACCTAACCCCAAACGGAAGCAACTAGCGGAGGATGTGTGGTTTTTAACAGAATGAACAGAATTTACAAAATGGAGCTGTGCTGATTTTACCAGCGCCATTTGGGAAGCAAAAAATTCTGTTACATTCTGTAAATTCTGTCCGCGCCATAGGCATCTAAAGGTTCAGCAATGCGCCATTGATCTGAGCATCGGCGGTTAGAAACTAACTTTTCTAACGAATGATCAAAACTATTGTGGTGCATCAGCCTTCCACAACCAGCGCAAGGTATCGGGCAAGATTGCGCCGCCGTGTTTTCCATTGTGGCCACCGGTTCCCCAGACGGATTTGTAATCCCACTTAGCATACTTAAGAGCGGCTGCCATTTGTTGGTTTCCTAAGAACCAATTCCCGTGGGCGTTATCCAAATCATTACTGCCGTCTTGGAGAAAAACTTTTATCGGCTTGGGCTTCGATTTCCGGATTAAGTAGGGGTAATGATAGCCTCCTTGAATATTGGCAAAGCTACCAATGTGGCTAACTACTTTGCCAAATAAATCAGGCCTCTCCCAGGCGGCAGTAAAGGCACAGATACCACCGGAGCTGGCACCGCAAATGGCACGCATCATGGCATCTTTAGAGAGGTTCCATTTGTTAGAAACTTGAGGGAGGATTTCTTTTTCTAGAAACTCCACATAAGTTGCCGATGGCGTATCATACTCGATCGATCTGTTAGACTTCACGCCCTTCGGGGTTTTCCAACCTTGCTTACCATCAATTTTTTCTGCAAACCAGCCGGGATTAACAAACACGCCAATCGTTACAGGCATCTCTTTTTTATGGATGAGATTATCCATCACCACGGTGGCGCGATAACTTCCGTTAGGCCGCAGATAGCTGTGGCCATCTTGAAAAACCATCAGCGCAGCGGGTTTTTTAGAATCATACTGCGCAGGTACATAAACATAATATTGCCTAACAGTCCCCGGGTAAGATGTTTTGCTCACCCAAGTGTGCTGGGTGATTTTGCCGCGTGGCACTCCGTCTTGTGGTTTAGAGTCCGCGCCATGTTTATATTCTTCTGCAAAGATTCCACCGCACCCTAACAAAAAAAGAATGAATACAGCATGGGCAATAAGAGGTTTTGTTAGCTTTGATAACTTCATTGTGTTTCTATTAAATCAGCACAGCCCTATTTTGTAAATTCTGTTCATTCTGTTAAAAACCACTCATCCTCTGCTGTTTGCTTTCGCTTGGGTTTGGGTTAATTTTGTTAGGTCATCGTTAGGTGGCCGTTCCTCTCAAGGTGCCGTGCGGTCGTTTTGGCAAAACGACCCTACCGGGTTAAGCAAAACGGCCTGTCGATTTGACAGGCCGTTGTTAGGTGATGATTTATTTCTTTGTTAGAAAATTACTTCTTGAGGGCATCTCGGATCTCTTCCAGCAGCACCTCTTGTTTTGGTGGTTCGGCTGGTTTTTCTGCCTTTTTCTTTTCAAAGGCAGCGATGAATTTCTTCACCACAATAAAGACAACCAAGGCTAGCATTATAAAGGCGATCAGCTCGCTGAGGAAGGCGCCGTAGTTGATGGCTACTTCTTCGACAGCTTTGGTGACTACTTTGCCATCCGCATCTTTGACAGCGGGCTCGCCAGCTTTGAGAACGTGTTTCATTTTACTGAAATCTACGTCACCAAGCAGCAGCCCGAGTGGTGGCATAATGACTTTACTAACGAGAGATTTTACCACAGTGGCAAATGCTCCACCGAGGATAAATCCGACGGCCATATCGACTAGGTTCCCCTTGAAGGCGAACTCTTTGAACTCTTTTAACATATTGTGTGTTGGGTTGTTGGGGTTACGTTGTTAGAAGTGCGTTGTTGGGGGGAGTTTAGAAAAGAGGACGGGATGGGTTAATCAGAAACGCCTGGCCCCATAGTACCTTGGGTGGTTTCTGATTCTGGTGCCTCTTTGGCTGGCTTGTCATTGCTTTCTAGCTCAATGCCTTCAGCGGCAGCGAAGTCTGCAAGTGCCATCTCGGCGAGTGCGGCTTCCTCGGCGGCTTTCATGTTGATATCCTCCATATTAACGGAGTCTTTAGCAACGCGAGCACGGCCAGCGGCCTTTGTGCGCTCGTCTTCCACCATTTCTTCCAGTCGATTTAAGGTATCTCCAGAGCCACCAATTTCAGAGATCATACCGGATGCCATTTCATTGAGCTCCGCCATGGCTTTTTGCACTTTCATGTCATCGATGTTGCGTGCGAGTTCTTCGATTTTCTTTTTGGCGGTTTTTACGGAAACGTCACGTGCTTTGGTTAGCTCCTTGTAGCGTGCCTCAGCGGCCTCTAGCTGGGTGGCCATTTCTGAGTGTTCACGATCTACGCCTTGCAGCTTGAGTGCGAGCTCACCTGCGAGCTCACGATTACCGGCCTTGAGGTTAGCGGCTGTTTTTGCGCGCAGCTCGGTTTCTTCTTTATCCAGCTTTCTTTTCTGTGAAATGAGTTTTTCTACAAGGCCCGCGTGGGTTGCTAGACCGCTATTGAACTCAGCAATTTGCTTGCGGAGGTTTTCCTTTTCCACTTCTAACAGTGCTTCAGGATTGCGTTTTTCAAGTCCGCCGATGAATAGGCCGAAGAAGCCTTTGATGAGGTTGCCGATACGTTTAAACATAATGAGTCTGGTTGGTGATGCAGGATACTGCCGAAAATTATGCCGTTGAGCAAGTACAAGAGGGCGAAGAATTTGTAATGGAAGCGGTTAGCCCAGGCTACTATACCTTCTGCACCATTGCACGCAGGAGCACATCATTTCCAATCCGTTGGAAATGTTGGTCTGTTAGAATAATATCTTGGAAGGGCGGGACAATGGCAAGATCTGGGCCGCCTGTAACGAGAGGTGCGTAAAATAGCGCAACTTCATCAACGTGGCCGCTGGCAAGAAATGCTTCTAACAATTTCCCTCCTGCCTCCACCATTACTTGATTACAGCCTCGATCCGCAAGGGTTTCCAAGGCCGCTGAGACATCTCCTTCTTCTTGTACCAGCGTGGACTCAGCATGGGCATCCGTAAACAAATGCGCATCGGGAAAGCTCGCAACTAACTCGGCACGAGTGCCACGGGTAATGACCATGCGCAACGGCTGAGGTTTCTCCGGTAAGGATAGCTCGCGGATTGTGAGGCTCGGATTATCAGCTCTGAGTGTGTTCCCTCCGGTAATAATGGCATCTGATTCATGGCGCAGGACTTGTACATGACGGCGAGATTCCGGTGAAGTGAGCCATTGCCCCTCACCAGGTGGGCGGGTGATGCGGCCGTCCAAACTCATCGCAGATTTAATAATCAACCAGGGAAGTCCGGTGCGTTGTTTCTTAGCAAAAGCGCGGATCAGGTGATCACATTCTTGCTCACAGACGCCGGAAATAACCTCCATCCCCAGTCTGGTGAGAAGTGCTTTGGCGCTGCCTCGGTGTGCGGGGTTCGGATCGGTGGAGCCATAAACAACACGGTGGATTTTAGCATCTATGATTCCCTGGGTGCAGGGTGGGGTGCGCCCTTGGGTGGAGCACGGCTCAAGGGTAATGTAAATGGTCGCGCCGTGGAGAGCTTCTTCTGGATGCTTACTTCTGACATCGGCCAGTGCTTCTCGCTCGGCATGAGGTTTCCCAGCTCGATGGTGCCAACCTTCACCGAGAAGTTTGCCCTCTTTTACGATCACAGCACCCACGGGTGGGTTCGGCCCGGTGAGGCCGATACCTTGCTGCGCTTGCTCAATGGCAAGCTTCATCCACGCTGCGTGATCGGTTTCCATGTGGGGATTATGATGTGGGGCTTAGAGATAAATCAAGCTGTGAACAACCGCCCTCGGGATGTGAACAACATGGGAGATGCTTGGGTTTTACCATTTTAGAAAGCTAAAGTATGCGCACTTGTGGGTGGTCGCTCAGAGTTTTTACCAAGGTTATTCTTCCTGTGGAACTCCTAGACTAATACTGAGGAACGCAAGTTTGAGGAAGTTACTAACATGTATAAGAAGAAGAAATGATTGAGACTAAATTTAATAAATTCATAACAGCGTGAATAACAAACAACTCTCTATCGAGAAATTGAAGCATTCATGTTTCTGCAAATGATTCCTGGAGATCACCTAAGTGAATTCTTGACTCACATCTCGATCAGGGAGAAAGTGCATGGGCACCAAAGAAAGACCGACCATGAGCCAGAACAACGATATACTACATACCGAGATCATCAATGCAGATCGCAAGAAGTTTTACCTCGATCTAAAAGAGAACGCGCGTGGTAAGGTGGTCAAGATCACAGAGGAAGTGGGTGGAAACCGTGATACGATCATGGTGCCAGCAGAGATTCTGGCGGACTTCATAGCAGCGCTGAGTGATATTCAGGAAACTGCTGAGGAGTAATTCTCTTCAGTGGCTGTGCTAGGATCAAACGCGAAACACCTCATATTTATGAGGGTTCAGGTATCTTGTGCCGTCTTGTTTATGACACGCCAAATGGGCAAATGTAAAAAAACAATCGCACCGTGCTTTACAAGTGGGGCAATCTCGTCATAAATCCTTCAAATTTAGCAAGACCTGATGCCCAAGGACACAAGTATTAAGAAAATTCTGGTGATCGGCTCCGGCCCGATCGTGATCGGACAAGGATGTGAATTCGATTACTCTGGCGTGCAAGCCTGCAAGGCGCTGCGTGAAGAAGGGTATGAAGTTATCCTTGTGAACTCGAATCCGGCAACGATTATGACGGACCCTGAGTTCGCGCCTAAAACATTTATCGAGCCTATTACGCCGGAAGTTGTAGAGAAAATCATCGCGCGTGAGAAACCTGACGCCTTACTGCCGACGTTGGGAGGTCAAACCGCGCTGAATACATCCATGGATTTGTTTAAGTCCGGAGTGCTAGAGAAATACAACGTGCGTATGATCGGTGCTAACGCGGATGCGATTGACAAAGGCGAAGACCGATTGCGTTTCAAAGAAGCGATGTTAAAGATCGGCCTTGATTTGCCACAAAGTGGTGTAGCGCACACCATGGAAGACGCCCGTATTATAGCGGCGGAAATCGGCACCATGCCGCTCATTATCCGCCCAGCATTTACCCTTGGTGGCTCTGGTGGCGGCATCGCTTATAACAAAGAAGAATTTGAAACCATCGTTGCTCGCGGCATTGATCTCTCACCTGTGGATGAGGTGTTGATTGAGGAAAGTTTGTTAGGGTGGAAAGAGTATGAGATGGAAGTCATGCGTGACTGCGCGGATAACTGCGTGGTGATTTGCTCCATTGAAAACCTTGATCCTATGGGCGTTCACACTGGTGACTCTATCACCGTGGCACCTGCGCAGACCCTAACAGATCGCGAATACCAAATCATGCGCGATGCTTCCTTTGCATGTATCCGTGAAATCGGCGTGGAAACTGGCGGCTCTAACATCCAGTTCTCAGTGAACCCAGCGGACGGGCGCTGTATTGTTATCGAGATGAACCCAAGGGTGTCTCGCTCGTCAGCTCTGGCATCGAAAGCAACAGGATTCCCGATTGCAAAAATCGCTGCCAAGCTAGCCGTAGGATACACGCTAGATGAACTCCCCAATGACATCACACGGGAAACCCCCGCGTCCTTTGAACCGACGATTGATTACGTGGTAACAAAGCTTCCACGGTTTACATTTGAAAAATTCCCGACAGCAGATTCTGTTCTAACAACTCAGATGAAAGCCGTCGGTGAAGCCATGTCCATTGGCCGCACCTTTAAGGAATCCATGCAAAAAGCACTGCGTTCGTTAGAGACGGGTCGGTTTGGTTTTGGCTTTGATGGTAAAAGTAAGAAAGAGCCATCGCATGAGGATGTAGAGCGGAAACTTCACGTGCCAAATGCCGAGCGTATTTTCTGGCTGAAGACAGCCTTTGCACAAGGTTGGACAGTGGAAGAAGTGTTCGAGGCCACGGCCATTGATCGCTGGTTCCTTGAGCAGCTCAAACAGATCGTGGATGAAGGCAGCAACCTTGCAGAAATGGATATGCGCAAGGCTAAGCGACTTGGTTTTTCTGATTACCAGATCGCCCACGCACGCGGCATTAGCCAGGATGAGGTGCGGGCAGAGCGGAAAGCCGCTGGAGTGATCCCCACATACCGTTTGGTCGATACCTGTGCGGCGGAGTTTGAAGCGCATACACCGTATTACTACTCCACCTACGGTGATGAAAACGAGGCGCGTGAGTCTGATAAAAAGAAGATTGTCATTCTCGGCGGTGGGCCTAACAGAATTGGACAAGGTATTGAGTTTGACTACTGCTGTGTGCATGCTGCCTTTGCGCTGAAAGAGCTGGGTTATGAAACCGTAATGGTGAACTCAAACCCAGAAACTGTTTCCACGGATTACGATACCAGTGACAAGCTCTACTTTGAGCCACTCACTCTGGAAGATGTTCTTAATATCTGTGATCAGGAAAAACCGGATGGAGTGATCGTGCAGTTCGGAGGGCAAACGCCGCTCAACCTGGCGGCGGACCTGGAGCGCCATGGAGTGCCGATCGTTGGCACCTCACCTGAGAGCATTGAGCTGGCGGAGGATCGGAAGTTTTTCTCTGCATTGTTAGATAAAATTGGTTTGAAACAAGCCGAAGCTGGCACTGCCGTAAGTGCTGAGGAAGCGGTAGAGGTAGCAAGAGAAATTGGCTACCCAGTGCTTGTTAGGCCATCGTTTGTCCTTGGTGGACGCGCGATGATGATTGTTTACAATGATGATGAACTGACGCGCTACATGAATGAAGCGGTGGATGTATCACCTGATCGTCCGGTGCTTGTGGATCGTTTCTTGGAGGCGGCCACAGAAGTGGATGTGGATTGTATTTCGGATGGTGAAACATCCGTTGTGGGTGCCATTATGCAGCACATTGAGCAGGCAGGGATTCACTCTGGTGACTCAGCCTGTGTAATCCCAGCGTTCTCTCTATCAGATTCTATAAAGAGCCAAATTCTAACAGCCGCCAAGAACCTCGCGCGCGAGCTCAAGGTGATAGGCCTGATGAACATCCAGTTCGCGGTGAAGGATGAGGAGCTCTACGTCATTGAGGTGAACCCTCGTGCATCACGCACCGTACCTTTTGTTTCCAAATCCATCGGCGTGCCATTAGCGAAGCTGGCAGCCAAGATTATGGTAGGTCACAAGCTTGCAGACCTTGGCTTCACCACTGAGCAATTACCTGATCACTACTGCGTGAAGGAGGCGGTTTTCCCGTGGCCTCGCTTCCCGGGAATTGATATTGTGTTAGGGCCAGAAATGAAATCAACAGGTGAGGTGATGGGGATTGATCAAGATATGGGCATGGCATACGCCAAGGCTCAGATCAGTGCATTTAACCCATTGCCGACGGGTGGGAATGTGTTTTTCTCCGTTAATGATCGGGATAAAGACCGCGCAGTGCCTGTTGCCCGTGAGCTGTCTGAGCTAGGATTTGAGATCTACGCAACGGGCGGTACTTACCGCAGATTTAAGGACGAGGGAATAGCTGTGCACCGTTTGTATAAGCTTGCAGAGCAAAAACGCCCGAACGTCATGGACATGATGAAAAACGGAGATATCCACTTTATCATCAACACACCAAGTGGCCACGAGGCGCGTGCAGACGAGGTGACTATCCGGTCTGGTGCCGTGGCAAGTAAGATTTCTCATTGCACAAACCTCTCTGCTGCGGAAGCATCCATCCAAGCTATTCGCTCCCTTCAGGAAAAAGAACTCACAGTGACTACCTTGCAAGAGTACCATCATGGGAAGTAGGGTTTTTGCTAGCTAAGCTCCTCAGCAATCGTTTGAGGGGGAATTGTGGTTTGGTAGCCAAACCACAAAGCAGATATCGCATGTCTCTTGGTTGTTGGTATTATTATAGTTGCTCCATGTTTTGGAGAAAACATACAACCAATAGACAAATGAAAAAATATATACTAACACTTGCGACAGTTTCCCTAGCTGCCACGGCATCGCATGGCGCACAGATATTTTCTGATGACTTTGAAGCCTATGCTGTTTCTAATCCAGCTACAGATCCGCTGGACTCTAACCTGATAGACCCTAACAATGTTACATGGACGCCGAGCAGCAATGCGCTAGATGCGCACCGCATTTTTGCGACGGGTCTCTATGGCTCTACCCAGCTTTGGATCTCGCTTGTGGACGGCTCAAGCCTTATGTCAAGCGGCTTGGATGTGCAGAGTGGTATGACCTACACGCTTGATTTCTTCGCGGCGGCAGAAACAAATACCGTAAACCGGGGCCTCAATGGGTCCGTGGATATTCTTGTTGGCTCTGATTTTGGCTCTGCAACGAGTGTCATAGGTGGTCCGCAAACATACGTTGTTTTTGGTGATTCAGATGCCAGCCTTAATGGTGGTGGTAACGGAACCTCTCAGGACAAAACAGATCACATGCACCAATATTCTTTTGACTCCGGCACGGTCAATCCGGGTGACAAAATGTTTATGGTGTTTACTCGTATTGAAGCTCATCCAGCTGCTATTGCTGGTGGCGCATGGTTCGCCATTGATGATGTAACGGTGGATGAAGCAACAACCGTGCCCGAGCCAAGCTCAGCTGCTTTGGTGGGTGTGGGAGTTCTGGGCTTTATCCTGCGCCGCCGCCGCTAAGGTGTAGTGATATGTGATCTCAAATTTTGATCGCATCCTAATACTTTCGAAATTATGTTAGAGTCTAACTAAGCAATTAGTTAGACTCTACGTGTACACCATTGAGACCGATAGAGAATCCATGCTTTGGGTGCTTGCTGGTGGCAGTAACGCGAATGCTGAAGAAGTCTCCAGGCTCGGGTAAGTTTACTTGGATGGGGATTTGAACAACCCCTGGCTCTGTGGCTTGGACCTCGGTACTGATAGTTGTTTTCTTGCTGGCATCTTCCACTTCGACACGGAAATCACAGTGCCTTTGTGTCATGTAGAGGTTAACCGTGAAGGAAGGTGTTTGTTTGTTAGGGACGCGGAGTAAGATTTCCCAGCCGTCGCCTACTTTTGCACCAGTTGCGTTTCCGGTGGCGGCTCGTGGAAAAAATTCTTCACCATTGGCGGTGAAGCGGATTGGGTTATTGACGGCGTGATATTGCTTAAAATTTCCCGAGGTGAGGATACTTTGAATGTAGCTGCCTTCGGGTTTTTCTTGTGTTTTTTGAGAAGCGGGGATGCCGATGGTTACTAGCCAATCGAGGGTGGCATCGGCATCGAGTTTGACTTGGACTGGTCTGTTTTGGTTAGCGATGGAGTTTACCAAGGTGGACTCTCCGATGAGGATTTCACGTGTGAGTTTTTCAGCTGTTTGCTCTTCTGTTGGCTTGTTAGAATCACCGCTGCCACGTAGTGCTATTGAAGCAACCCCGATGAGTATCACTAAGCAGAGGGCGCCAATGGCAATCATCGTGGTTTGCTTGGATTTGGTTCCTGGGGCAGGATTGGTGTGCTCATAAACCGCTTCTGATACTTCCGCTACGGGTGTAATGTGTTCTGCGGTTTCTACAGCATGGGTAACACCAGGCACGTTAGGCTTCGGCTCATCAATGGTGATGGCGTGTAGAGACTGCATGGCAGAGGCGGCGTCCTCGGGCCGGTCTTCAGGGTTATAGGCAAGCAGGCTCATTACCCATTTTGAAAACTCTGGATTAATGTCTGGCACGTAGTTTTCCAAATGGGGCAGGGTGCCGTTTTTGTAAACTTGCGCGCACTGTTCGGTAGATTGCCCAGAGAGCGGGTGCCCTCCAATCAGAGCGGTGTAGCAGAGCTGCCCAAGCATAAAGAGATCTGATTGAGGCGTGGGTTTTTCATATTCATCATGCAGCTCAGGTGCTAACAAAACAGGGTCTGCGATGTGTACGCGGTGCCCTTTGATCATGGTTGCGAGGTGATTGTGCCCGAGGTCTATTAGCATGTGGCGGTGCCCGCCGGTGGCGCGCGGTGTGCGCATGATGGACCCAGTATGAAGTGCACCATGAATCACTCCCGATGAGTGCGCGGCATAAAGGGCCTCTAACAAATCAGAGGCAAGTCTCCAGACACCAAGCTGGCCGATTGAGCCTTGGGCGAGGCGATGGGCGATAGATTCACCGTTGAGGGTCTGGGTGACAATAAATACGCCATTGGCCTCGGTAAAAATATCGTAAATGGTAGGTAAGTGCGGGTGCTGCATCGCACTGAGCTTACCGGAGAGTTTGCGGAATTTTTCCCGCCAAGCATCGGATTGTTTGATTTCCCCTTCTGCTTCGATGTGGTGGAAACGGACGCGCCGCTTGAGCATGGTGTCATCAGCGATGTATGCCACACCTACCTGGTTGTCGCTTTCTTGGCTGACGATTTGATATCGATCCTTCATGGTATTCTAAACACTGACAGTTCTAGCAGGAAAATACGCCAGATTTGACGTCTGCCAAGAGTGGGTCTAGGGCATTGACGTCCGGGGGGAGCCGTGCCAACCAGTCAACCGCAATCGAGGAGAAAAACTACCAGGTTACTTTGTTAAGTAAAGCCGAAAATAAACACCTGTTACAAATCGTTGATTTCATAACGGTTAGAAAAACTTGTTTAATTGTTACAGTGACTAACCCGCCCACTGCCTGTGTGGTTGCTTAGAGTTTCTCAAGAACGCAGCCGTTGATGCCGAAGGTGAAGTCTTCTTTGCCTGAAATTTCTTTGCAGGTTACACGGAAGTTGTAGGAGACATTTTTTTGTGGTTGCTGGATCTCAACGGGCACTGCCACGACGCCGGGTTCCTGCGCGGGGATGTTGAAGGTTGTTTCCTTGGATGTTGCAGGGTCTTTGATGGTGAGAACGAGATCGCAATCTTGCTGGAGGAGGTAGAAGGTAACGAGCACGCTACCTTTGTGGGTGGCGGGAAAACGTAAGAGGACATCCCATCCTTGACCGTTTTTGGCGTTGTGAGCGGGTTTGCTGCTGGTGGCGGATTTAGGGATGAATTTGTTGTTGCCTGCTTTGAAGTTGATTGGGTTATCGCTAAAGGAAAACTCTTTGAATGCGCCGCTTGCGATTACTCCTTGGAAGTACTTGCTACCGTGCATGGTGGCGCGTTTGTCAGAGATGGGTGCGCCTATGGCGATAAATGCATCCAGGGGTTTGACTTTATTGAGGTCAATGCTAACGGGCTGGCCGCTTTTGGCGATGGTGTTTATGATGGTTGTTTTGCGTAGCTTGAACGGGCTGTTCGGTGGGGTTTTTTTAGCTGCAGGTTTTTCTGTGCTAGGTTTCTTAGTGGCCTTGCTGCTTGCGGTAGTAGTTTTATCGCTTTTATCTGCCGATGGTTTTTTGTTAGGCTCTGCTGTTTCTGTTTTGTCAGACTCGGTGGCTGCGGTTTCCGTTTCTGGTTTTTTGTTAGAAGCTAACCAAATTCCTGCGCCTACAAGGCAGAGTAGCACTGCGCAAATGATCCACGGGGCCTTGCTGGCACCTTGTGGAATAGCTACGGTTGGGGGCGTTGTGCTGGTGGGTCTTTGCCCTGAAGCAGCTGTGATTGTTGGTGCTTTGGCGGGAATGGTTGCGGCTGCAGGAGCAGTATTGGACGGGGCTGGTATGCCGGCGAGAGCTACGGCTGCGTCAGAAGCACTGGCGTAGCGGCCAACGGGATCAGCTTGTGTCATGTAGCCGAGCCATTGGGAAAACTCAGGTTGAACGTTTTTTACGAATTCAGAGAGTGGTGGAAGTTTTCCTTGTTGGTAGCCATTTTTGCATTCTTCAGGCGATTGATTGGCAAACGGGTGACCCCCAGCAAGGGCTGTGTAGCAAATCTGCCCTAGCATGAATAAATCACCTTGGACGGAGGCATCTGTAGCTCCTAGCTCGGGGGGAAAAAAGACAGGTTCAATTTGGTAACTTCCCTTTTCCTTGGTGATATCTACGAGGCGAGCGAGCCCAAAATCTGTTAGAATGCTACGCTCTCCACCTCGGGCCCGTGGCAGTAGAGTGATGGAGCCTGTAAACAGAGCACCGTGTGTCATGGATTGTGCGTGAATGGTCTGGAGAGCTTCCAGCACATCTAGGGCGAGCTGTTTTACGTCCTCGACGCTCATTGCGCCTTCTTCGAGCCGTTGGCTGAGCTGAGTGCCATCAATGTACTGGCTCACCATGTAGGGGCCATCTTCATTGATGGCTGCCTCGTAGAGCGTCTGGATGTTTGCGTGTTGAACGGAGCCGATTTTGCCAGAGTAAGCTTTGAATTCATCCTCCCAAGGGAGGCCGTTTCCAGCGATGGCATCGAAGTTGCGGAAGGCAACCTGACGTTGGAGTTGGGTGTCATCGGCAAGGTAGAGGCCTCCTGCGAGGTCTTTATAGATCAGGCGCTGGATGTCGTAACGATCTTCCATGGGTGTTTTACAAGTGCTGTAGGCTAGAGGAGTAAAGTGCGCCTGCCGAGTGTGGATAGACTGACGCACGAGCGTGTTATCATTTCGTGAAGCAAAAGGCACGCATCTATTCGCGCTTATTGTTTTTTAATAAGCTTAATGGGGATAGCGGCTGCCTAGATTAGGACATTCACTGCACACTACACAAGTTTGATGGAGAACCTTGCAAGAACTTGGATTCATTCTACGTTTGACGTGCAATGCGATTTCTTACGCTTACAGTTTACGCCCGCGCTATAGCTGCTATCAGCCCCTTGGTGGCTACGCCTCTGTGTGCGCAGGATTTTTCATCAGATGCTGTGCCCGTGCTAAAGAAATACTGTTATGAGTGCCATGGTGGGGAAAAACAGGAAGCGGGCATCGATTTCCGAAGCTTACTGACAACGGATCAGGCGTTCCGTGCTCACAAGCTGCTAGAGAAAATCTCTGAGCAGGTCATCTCAGAGGACATGCCGCCTTTTGAAGCGGATGCCTTCCCGACACCAGCCGAGAAACTCAAGCTCCAACAGAGTATCAGCCAGGTATTGGGAAAAATTGAACGAGGTGACATACCACGGAACCCTGGCCGCGTAACGATAAGGCGTATCAACAGAAACGAGTACAACTACACCGTGCGTGATTTGTTAGGGGTTAAGTTTTCTCCTGGCAAAAACTTCCCTGCAGACGCCTCCGGAGGTGAGGGATTTGACAACACAGCGGACACCTTGTTTCTCCCGCCTGTTTTGATGGAGCACTATCTCAAGGCCGCACAGAGCATTATCGAATCTGTTTACACCTCACCCAAACTCAAAAAACGTTTGATATTTGTTAGTGCCGAAGAGCAGAAAAAAACACCCACAAAAGCAGCACGCCGGGTGCTCACATTCTATGCATCACTCGCTTATCGGAGGAAGGTCACGGATCAGGACATCGTCCCCTTGCTCAAGTCATTCCAGAAGAAACAGAAAGCCGGCGCAGACTTTGACGCCTCCTTGCGCCCTGCACTCACTGCCGTGCTTGTTAGCCCCAAGTTCCTCTTCCGTATTGAGCATGATGAGGCGGGTAAAAAGGAATGGCCGCTGGATCAATTTGAGCTAGCTACTCGATTGTCCTACTTCCTTTGGTCCTCCATGCCAGACCGCACTCTCTTTAACGTCGCCAACGAGGGAAAACTTAGAGAACCAGCCGTGCTCAGGCAGCAAATTCAGAGAATGCTTGCATCCCCCAAGGCAAACGCACTATCGCGCCACTTCGCAGGTCAGTGGTTAGGCTTTGATGCTCTGATCAATGAATCTGATCCAGATAAAAAACGCTTCCCGTCATTCACCCGCAGCCTGCGCGCCTCGATGTATTATGAGGCCACCTCCTACTTCTCACATATCGTCCGCAAGAACCGCCCCATCACCGAGCTCATCGATAGCGATTACGCATTTCTTAATGCTGAGCTTGCTCGCCACTACAGCCTGCCCGCCGTGAGCGGAAACGACATCCGCAAAGTCGCCATCACTGATAACCGCCGTGGAGGCGTGATCGGCATGGGAAGCATTCTAACAACAACCTCTCTTCCACTGCGCACCAGCCCAGTGCGCCGAGGAAAATGGATCTTAGAAAGCCTGCTTGGCACCCCCCCACCACCCCCTCCAGCAGATGCCGGTGAGCTGCCAGCCGATGACAAATCATCCGAGGGTTTGAGCTTCCGTAAGCAACTGGAAATCCATCGCAAAAAGTCCAAATGCTCAGGCTGCCACGCCCAAATTGATCCTCTAGGGTTCAGCATGGAGAACTACGATGCCATCGGTAGATGGAGGACCAAAGACATCCACGGGTTACCAGTTGATACTGATGCTGCACTGCCAGACGGCACTGAGTTTTCCAGGCCTGATCAGCTAAAAAAAATCCTCCTCTATCACAAAGATAAGATCGCTCGCAACCTCTGCCGTAAAATGCTAGCCTACGCGCTCGGCAGGCCGCTCGAATACTACGATGAGCCAGTCATCAACGACCTACTCAAAAAACTCCGAGCCGATAACTACCGCATCCAATCACTCATCGTGGCAATCACAGAGTCCCATCCATTTCAAAACCGCAGCGCAAACCGTTAACCTAAACCACTAACCCAAACCGATCATGGCAAACATCATCCGCAAAAAATGGCAGCTACCACGCCGCACCATCCTCAAAGGCGCCGGAGCCACAATGGCGCTACCCATTCTTGAGGCGATGAGCCCAGCACTGCTTGCCGCCAATAAAAATGGTGGAAAATCATCACCCGTTCGCATGGCGTGTTTGTTTATGGCAAACGGAGTGCGCTCTGACAAATGGACACCCAGCGGCAGTGAGAATGACATGAAGCTCTCGCCTATTCTCAAGCCGCTCGAAGCCATGCGCGATGATATTCTAGTGCTAAGCGGACTATCAAACAAAGCATCATTCACCGGAGATGGCCACTATGTAAAAACGGCTGGCTGGCTCACCGGCACCACCATCACCAAGACCACGGGATCTAACATCAATGCCAACGGAATGTCCATCGATCAGATCGCGGCGAAAACCATTGGTCAGGGCACCAAGCTACCATCGTTAGAGTTGGGAACCGAGCGCACCGCCAGCGGCGTGGACACCAATGTTAACTACACCCGCCTCTACGCATCACACATTGCATGGAAAGCACCCAAAGTGCCACTTCCTTGTGAGATCAATCCACGCGTCGCGTTTGATAGACTTTTCCGAGCCAAGTCCCCCAAGGAAAAGAAAAATGCCAACGATGAAAAATCTGTGCTCGATCTCGTCATGGAAGACGCCAAACGACTACACAAAGACCTTGGTAAAAACGATCAGCAAAAACTAGAAGAGTATCTCGAAAGCGTGCGTGAAGTAGAACGCCGTATCGAACATGAAGCCAATGACCTCAGTGCTGGAAACAACCTTCCCGCCGATGTCGTCAAGCAGATGGAAGCACTGGACAAGCGTATCTCAAAAGCCATGGGCAAAGCCAGCCGTGAGGAGGAGCTACACGCCATGCCGCGCTTTAATCACACCGAGCACGTGCGCCTGATGATGGATCTCATGGTGCTTGCCTTCTGGTCAGACTCCACCCGCGTTTCCACCTTCATGTTTGGCAATGCCGTCAGTGGGAGGAACTTTTCGTTTCTTGATGGAGTCAGCGGGAACCACCACTCGATCTCTCACCACAAGGGGAATGGCAAGCAGCTGGATCAATACCAACGCATCAGCACATGGCACGTAGAACAATACGGATACATGTTAGAAAAAATGAAAAACATCAAAGAAGGAGACAAAACACTCCTTGATAACTCTATGGTGCTCTTCGGCTCAGGCCTCCGCGATGGAAACTCACACAACCCACGCAACGTCCCCACCGTACTAGCAGGACAAGCTGGAGGCACGCTAAAAACCGGCAGACACCTCCGCAGCACCAAAGGCACACCGCTCTGCGCACTCTATCACGGCATGCTAAAGCGTGTAGGCGCGCCAGTCAAAAAAATAGGCGATGCTCAAAAAGAACTCCCCAAGCTAGGGTAGCGCACACACTAACAATTTTTTCTAACAAAAAATGTCCACCCGCATACTCACCTTCTTCCTGCTGATAACCTTCTCCCTGTGCCACACACGCGCAGCAGATCAACCAGCGCTCTATCAAAAAGTATCAGCCGCTGCGATCGAAGTGTATATCGATGGCAGACTCATGGGTTCTGGCTGGTTTACGGATCAAGCTGGCTGGGCAATGACAGCCCTGCACGTCGTTGGTAACCACGGAAAACACGGAAAACTGATCCAGATCAAAAACGGAAAGCAAACCTGGGCAGCCACCCTGCACGCCGCGGACGCAGGCCATGATTTAGCACTCCTGAAAGTAGAGGGGAAAACCCCCGCTGGTCTAGCCTGCACAGCACCATTTCCAGCAGTGGGCAAAGAGGTGTTTCTGTATGGCGCACCAGTCTTCCGCCATCGAGTTTGGTTCCCTGGTCGAGTAGCTAGGCCAGACGTCACGTATGAATACCTAGGCACAGAGAAACTCGCCATCCGTTGTTATCACGTAGCCGCCCACGGCCCCAAAGGAGTTTCTGGCGGCCCGTGGGTAAATGCAAAAGGAGAAGTCATCGGTCTGCAGTCAGGCACCATGGTTGTCAACGGTGCGCAACAAGGACTCACCTTTGTTACGCCTGGAGAATCAATTGTTAGGCTACTCAAAACTAAACGCCACGCGGCCACCATCTCGCTAGGCACCGCCTTCGAAGAAATCGCTGAGCAGCCCATTCCGTGGATCAAAAAACTCCCCGCCAATCAAGCAGGTGTTGTTCTCAGGGCATTACAAAATGACGGCCCGCTAGCGAAGGCGGGCGCTAAAGAACTTGATCTGTTAGTCTCTATAAATGGCGAGACAGTAAGAACAAGAAACCAAGCCTACACCGCCCAACAAAAGTTAGACCCCAGCAAGGAAGCCACCATCGTGCTCCGAACCACCAAAGGCGAAACCAAAACCCTCACTCTGAAAGTGAAGGTGATGGAGCAGCCCTACCGAGCTGAGAGCTAATTACTTTCGGCCTCTCTTCAGGGAAACCATTAATACACTGAGGCCTAACAAAAAAGTACTGCTTGGCTCAGGCACTGTGGTGATAGATAGCACGGGCGGGTCAATGAGAGCTGGCCCACTGGCGACCACGTTCGTATGGCCAAAAATAATCTCGCTGGACTCATCAATCTCAGGCTCGGGAGACCAAGAGGGCATAAAGCCCGTGATCGGAACCATCATACCGAGGTGATCATTGAGGAAGGAAATACCATCACTGTTGAGGGCAAAAGTTTTTTCAAGTCCATCATCATCGCCTGGGCCGAACGCAACAGGATCAATAATGGGTGTTGAGGAGCCCATCGCATCAAAGACAGGCAATGCCTCATCAACGATTAGGCCTGTGTCTAAAAACGTAGCTGCATCCACATCCGAGCCGGTAGCAACCCACATCTCAAATGGCTCATCCGCGATTAATCCGGCAAAAGGAAGAATCAGAGACATCTCAGCAGAAACAATGGGCACGGTAACCGTCGTAAGATCAAAAACAAAAAAGTGCCTCCGCTCAGGTGTGCGAGGGAAGGGAGTGGTTGTACTGTATCCGATAAAGTAGTTCTGAAACGTCGGATCATTATCGAGGGTGCCATCAGCGTAGAAGCCTCCGGTTTGAACCAATGTCACATCCATCGTGGCTGCGTGGCTCGTTGTGTGCGTGTTGAGTAGCGTGGCGCACATCACGCCTATTCCCCATATTTTCATAGTAGTAACACCATGAGTAGCCACAAGAGTTCTGTCAACAAGTCACCACCAGTTAGAATAAACGTAGTTTGAACGGCTTACACAAATGAAGCAGAATGATTTGCATAATAATCGATTGGCAACCACACCCATGGACTGCTATTTTTGCCCTATAATGAAATGGAAAACAACAGTATATCAAGCAGCATTGTTTCTAACTGCCGCGCTTACATTCCCTGTGATAGCAAAGCACAAACTCAACGTGCTATTCATCATCGCGGATGATCTAACAGCCACTGCCGTTTCCTGCTATGAGAACAAAACCTGTAAGACTCCAAACATAGACGCGCTAGCCGCAGAAGGAGTGCGCTACACCCGTACCTACTGCCAGTTTCCCGTCTGTGGTCCATCGCGCGCATCGTTTATGAGTGGTTACTACCCACACGGCTCTGGGGTGATGGGCTACGTGAGTGGACGGAGACAAATAGGAACTCGCTTAACCTGGGCGCAGTATTTCAAAAACAACGGCTACTACACTGCCCGCGTTAGTAAGATTTTCCACATGGGTGTACCAGGTGATATCGTGAGAGGCAGCAATGGCGCAGACGATGCACTTTCATGGACGGAGAGATTCAATAGCCAAGGCCCAGAAGTCATGGCACCAGGCGATGGCGAACGGTTAGAAAACAACCCGAAAGGCAACAGACCTTACGGAAAGGGCAATCACCTCGAATATGTCAAAGCCGATGGCGATGACCTTGTGCACTCAGATGGCAAGACTGCCGCCAAGGCCTGCGAGCTCATCCGGAAGCACCGCAATGAGACGTTTTTTCTAGCCGTCGGCTTTGTCCGTCCGCACGTCCCCTTCGTATCACCCCGCTCATATTATCAACCCTATCCGTGGGAAAAAATAAACCTACCACCTAAGGTAAAAGGTGATTGGGATGACATTCCTAAGGCTGGTATTAACTACCGGACAAACAAAAATATGAACCTTAACACCGAGCAGGAGAAAAAAGGGATCGCGGCCTATTATGCCTCTGTTTCCTACATGGATGCACAAGTGGGTAAAGTGCTAAAAACCCTCAAAGACGAAGGATTAGAAGATGAAACCATCGTTATCTTTACCAGCGATCATGGCTTCCACTTGGATGAGCACAACTTCTGGATGAAAGTAGGCCTCATGGATGAATCCTCCCGCGTGCCACTCATCATCAAGGTGCCGGGGAGAAAGCCTGCTGTTTGTAATACCTTTACAGAGTTGTTAGATCTCTACCCAACGGTCTCAGAGCTTTGCGGGCTGAATATACCTGATAACATCCAAGGGAAAAGCCTAGTTCCAACTATCGAGGACCCCACCCACGCTGTGCGCGATACCGCATTTTGCGTTAATGGAAAATCATTCCTCTTACGTAACAAAAAATGGGCATACATTCAGCACGGAGAGAACGCAGCACTTGGTATTCAGCTCTACGATATGGAAAAAGATCCCGGCCAGTTCACTAATCTTGCCAAAAAACCAGCATATCAGAAAACAGTTGCCGCATTTAAAAAGCAGCTCAAAGAAAAACTCAAAGAAGTCCGCAAAAGCGACATCATCCGCGAAAGAAAAAAAGCAAAAACCCGGTAGGGTCGTTTTGCCAAAACGACCACACGGTGCCTTGAGAGGAATTATC
>JBMYYO010000004.1:0-56354 GCA_049609505.1 Akkermansiaceae bacterium
CTGAGTTGTTTTTTTACGTGAGGGTTCTCAGGATCGAGTTGGCCAGCCTCCTCCAGAAGAGTGCGTGCTTCTTCGTATTTTCCAATGCGGCGCATTTGTTGTGCGATGGCGGCATTAGCATCAGCTAAGTGGCCCGCGTATGATTTACGCCGATCTTCGAGTGAGGGGCCTGACGGAAGTTTTTTGAGTGCTTCACGGTAGTGTTTGGCAGCGGCTTGGTAGTCTTTGCTTGAGTATGCGCTACGCCCTTCCATCAGATTTTGATCTGCACCTCTCACGGCATTGGATCTGCGTACCTGCTCTCTGATGAGCATTCCGTTTTCATCAAAGTGGGTGAAATTTTCCATCGCCCCTTTATTAGTTCTTTCACCACTCGTCACTCCGTCGCCAATGTCTCCACCTTTGAGAAATTCTGATTGGGCCTTTTGGTTTGCATCAGCAGTTAACCATGCCTCGAATTTTTTTAGCCTTTCCCCTTCTTGCTGGGAAGGATTGCTGTAGTGCAGGAAATCGCGGGTTTCTTCATTTTCAGTCCAGCCATACTGTGGAGTGACATAGCCAACCACTCCCCCTCCTGGAATATTGAGTCCGTTTTGCTCTTGGAGTGCTCGGATTGCATCGGTGAGGTTTTTTTTCTTTCCATCATTACCTAATACGATGGTCGGGGATGCTGGGCTGACAGGGAAAATTGATGTACCGGCTGAGGGTTTACCATTGCCTCCAATTTTGTTAGGAAGTTCAGGAGGTTCGTATTCGGTTGGAAAGACGCCTTCGATATCTTTGGCTCTAGATGGATTATTTAATACTCCGTCGATAGATTGCCTTTTGATTCCGTAGTCGCCGCTGCGGCCACTTTGCCTAGAAGCGATGGTTTTGTCTTTTTTGTCCTCATCGCTGGCAAAGGGATCGGCCTCGCCGAAACCATCTCCGAAGTCGTCTCCGTTTCCAAAATCAGTTGATGGGTCAGTTGATGGGTCAGTTGATGGGTTTAGCACATCCACATCGGGGACTTCCACGAGGGACTCAAATTTATCTCCTGGCTTGAGAGGAATTTCTCGGCGAATGACCCTGCCTTCGACGCTGCCAGAGCCCTCAATGTTTTTTGCCATGGATGAGCTAGGCGCGGGGGGCTTGCGGCTGTTTTCCCTAACAGATTCAACTTCTGGTGCCCAAATAATATCGCTTTCGCTAGGCGGTGCTGCTTCTGATCGTTGGGCTGAATAGGTGACGATTTCCGGCTCGAAGTGTGCCGTGTCTGCCATCTTCGACATCGGCTTCATGGTGGCAAAGATGACGATGCAGAGTGCAAGGCAGGCGGCGGCTGTTAGAGCAATGTTGCGTTGGCTGATTTTGCTTGCTGACCTTTTGTGCTTAGAAACGGGTGGGTTGTTGGTACGGCGGAAGGTTTCCTTGAGGGCGGATCGTTTATCGGCAGAGAGCTGCCACGCTGGATCTGGCGCGGCTTTGACGGCGGGGGCTATCAGGCTGTGTATGGCTTCGATGCGACGGCGGAAGATGGCGAGCTCGGGTCGAGCAGCGATGAGTTTCTCCAGCTCCTCCGTCTCATCCTCCCACGCTTCGCCAAGAACGAGGGCGGTGATACGGGCCTCTAGCTCTGGCTCGATGTAGGTGTGGAGTTTGTCAGACATGGGAAAAGTGGAAGTTGGGATTAAGAAAGTTTGGAGGGGACTGCGCTGGATAGAGGAGGGTGCAGGATTTTTTTTGTTAGCCTTTGCTCGATGTGATGCCGGATTTTTGCAGAGCTTGGGAGAGTTTCTTGAGGATGTGGTGAAGTTTGTAGCCGACGTTACCGGTGCCTAAGTTGAGCTTTTCGCCTATGTTTCCGTAACTAAGCTCATCATGGTATTTGAGGCGGATGAGATCGCGGTCGGTGCTGGGAAGTTCTTCGATTAAGGTGCGGAGGGTGCCAATGGCCTCCATCTGACCCAGCTCTTTGTCTGCGGATTGGTTAGGAGTTTCTTGCTCGTCTGAGGCATCGGTGAGGGTTTCGCGTTGGTGCTTGCGGAGGTGATTGAGGGCGAGGTTTCTGGTGGCGCGGTAGAGCCATGCGCGTGGAGTTTCTATGCTGGACCAGTGTTTGTGCAGCTTGAGAAAGGCGTCCTGCACGATCTCCTCAGCCACCTCTCGCCTTGCTACGAGGCCGTAGGCGTAGCGCAGCAGGGCAGATTCCTCGGCATCGAAGAGTGCCTCGATGTTAGGTTTTTCTACTGCGGGGAGTGAAGGTTTCACGCGGTTGTTCGTTGCTTGGGAAGCTGTTGAAGGGAGTCGCACGACCTTATTTGGCGAGTGAGGTGGCATTTTGTGACATCATGCTTTCATAATGTGAGACACACGAGCAGGGAAATCCTTGGAAGTTTTCTCAAGTTTTTTTGAGGATTGGTGGTAAACTGCTTGAGAAATCAAGATGCCCGCTAAGAAGAAGACCCAAAAACCACTCGTCGGCAAGGCGCTGGTAAAGGAGGTGAACCGAAGGATTCGCGCGGCGCGGAGCTATTGGGACGCGCATAATAACCGGGCATGCCGTGGTGAGCGCGAGAAGGCGCTGGCACTGTATGAAACTCTGACACAGGAGCAGAAGGAGCAAGTGCCGCAGACATTGCGCGTGTGGCTGAGGTATCGGAGTGAGAAATACTTCGGCGCGCATAGGACGCCACCAGGGAAAGCAAAAAAAGGTAAACGTTGAGCTGAGCGGTGAGTTAATGAAAGGTTCGTTTATTTCAGTGCGTTCTTTCATGGCTCACTCTATAAACCGCTCAACACATGAAACTTTTACCCGTCTCCATTTCTCTATTACTTTTCATCACTGCCGCCTCCCTACCGGCAGCTGAGATCAAGATTGCCAACGGCTCCCTCACGCCTGGGAAAAAAATCGCCCCTGGAGCTGCTGCTATCCCGTCAAAATGGAAGCTCACTGAGGGAGATAAGGGAAATTGTGTGAAGTGGGTCGGTAAAGATGCGCAAGGGAATGACATTTCCCACCTTGCTATTGGCTCGGGCATTACGCTGAGCCAAACATTTGATTTACCTGCTCTGAGTGAGAAGGAAACCAAGGTAAAAGGCTCATGGAATGGCATTCTGATGGTGGATACTCTGGGAGTTTCCAAAAAGGGGACGGGGCGTTGGACCGCGACTCTCACCAATGCCTCCACAGGCGAGAAAATAACCTCACTCACTGGAAAGGCGGCAAATATTGCCGATCCTAACAATCAACGAACGCACCGCTTATGGAAAGCTCTCCCTGCCAAAATGATGAAGGAGATCGAGGGGAAAAAACTTACCGTTACGTTGTCGGTGAAGGGCACGGGACCGGTGGTAGTTTCTGGTGTATCGCTTTGCCGGCTACACTCGGCGCCAAGCAGCAAGCTGTTTGGCAGATCGAACGGTGGAGCCGGGCCTGATTTGTTAGGTGTTGGCTCGTTAGGTTTTGACGGCATGACAGAGCACATGCAACGCGTGCTCACGGTGATAAAAGTGCGCCAAGGCACTCCTGCCGAAAAAGCAGGACTCAAGGCAGGCGATCAGATCATTGCCATCAATCGCATTCCGCTGGCTGTGAATAACCTTAATCCAGGGTGGCAGTGGTTCCATCATAGCCACGAGGCCACCATTGGGCGTGCCGTGGCGGCAGCCTGGTCCGCAAAACCACCCGTTGGGAAAGGTAGAGTAGAGCTTGGGTTACTCCGTAATGGAAAGCCCGTTAGCCTCCGGTGTGAGCTAAACCAAGCGATCGATTTCCAAGATATACTCGCCAGCAAAAACAAAGATGTGATGCACGCCCAGCTCATTGAGTTTCTAACCAAAAATCAGCAGAAAAACGGTAGCTGGAGGGGACCTATCCGCACGACCTTCGCCGCGCTTGCATTACTAGCCACGCAGGACCCAGCACACGCCCCCCGGATCAAGAGCGCTGTGGACTGGATGCTTAATAAATACCCTGAGCCAGAAAACTTTGGCAACCTCGGCTTCTGGCATGGTTCATACGCAGGCATTCTCTATTGTGAATATTACTTAGCCACGGGAGATGCTAGAGTGCTGCCGCGCATCGCTCCTTTGTTAGACTGGATTCTTAGCGGCACCCACACCAGCAAGTGGGGCATGACTTGCCTCGGGCATGGTGTCAGCGGGCTGCCCTACGGGCAAAAAGCATTAGTTGCCCCGGCTGCACACGCACTTGTTTTTGATGCTCTCGCGGAGAAATGCGGGGTTAAATCCGGGCTCTGGAAAACGCTTTTACCATACATGGAGCACTCATGGTCTGATCCAGCAAAGGGTGGGCACGGTGCCATGGGCTACAATGCATCCTACAAGGATAAAGGCGAATTTTGGTCGCGCTCTGGACTATTCTCCATGGCTGCCCACCTCAGGACTGAGCGCACTGACATGGAAACGGCAATGATCGGATTCATGCGCGGTCACTACCCCTGGTTCCGGAACTCTCATGCCTATGGCGAGCCTGGAGGAGCTATTGGCCTCCTTGCTCTGAATCTCTGCGAGCCCGAAGCCTATCAAGAAGTAATGAAAGCATACGGTTGGTGGTTCGCGCTGGCGTGGGACCCAGGGCACGGGCTGAGGTTTACCACTCCCCACATGGGAGCACCCTACATGGGCACGGAAGATTTAATCAACGCGACCTACGCCTTGGTCTTTGCTGCGCCAAAGAGAAACCTCTTCATCACTGGTGGCGAAAAACGTAATTGGTTAGATGTTTCCAACCTCGAAACTCCCACCAGCCCAGTGCTAATGCGCCGTGATAAGGTGGGGAACGTCACACTAGCCTGCCGCATTCCTGGGCCACACATCCGCTACACACTCGATGGCACTGAACCCACCAAGGACTCTACCCTCTATCAGAAACCTATTCCGTTTCCAACCGGAGGAACGGTAAAGGCCAAGGCATACGGCAAGACCATCAAGCCTGGGGAAACTGCCACTCAGAACTTCGGTCCCGCCAAAGCTGGATGGACTGTGCTAGCGGCATCAGGCCACAAAGACCCCAAGGAAGCCATACGCAAAGCCAGCTACGCGGTAGATCACTCCCCCACCCACTCGTGGCTGACCGATGTGGGGCAAGACGCCAAAGGCTACCCGCACTTCATCGTGATCGATCTCGGCCAAGAAACCCAAATCAACTCGGTGGACATCACGTTTATCCGTGATGCTGGGGCGTGTCAAAATTGCGTTGTAAAAACTTCTAATTCCCTAACGCAAATGCCCAAAGAAATAGCCAGTGCCAAGTGGGAGAGCTTCACCAACACACAAACGGTCAAGGTGGAAAAACCAAGCAAAGCTCGCTATCTCCGCTTAGAATTTGACAGTCCTGTAAAAGAAAAATCTCTCTCATTAATGATACGCGAGATTGAAATAAAATAGATTAATTTAAGATTGCCCCACCTAGAAAATCCATACAGCATTGAGTAGCTTCAGCGCACCACATACACTTAAACTTAATCCCATGAGAAACCTTCTTTACACAACCCTCGCTGCTGGATTCTGTGCCACGACGACACATGCTGCCGTAATTGGTATTAATTTTGCAACGAACGAGCAAACAGCTACCACTGCTGCCTACACAAGTAGCGAGCTTGGCATCACCGTGAACACTTGGAATTACGATGGTGGACCGAATGGCAATGACTGGTCTGGCAATGGAACTACATTTGCTGCAGACGGAGCTACTATTTCTATCTGGCATGATGCTGGCGGTATTTGGAGAAATAACACTCAGGCAGAAAGCAGCGTCATGCATGGCTATCTCGACGATGGCACGCCTGCCCAAAACTATATCCATCTCACAGGTCTTGGATCATGGCTCAGCAATGTTGGTGCTACAGAATACCGCGTTACAGTTTTGAGATCTACTGATAATGCTACTGGCTGGGACCCCATTGAGGTCAAAACAGGTGCAGTAACAGGTGAGGCTAACTGGCTCGGCAACGGTGATCCTACAGGCGGCACTGTCGTTTCTCAGCCAAACATTCCTGGGATTAACCTTGGAGCTCAGACACTCAGAACTTACGAGACCCCTGCTATTACTCTTTCTGATAATGGCCTAGCTCTTCACTACCTCAATACAGGCGGACCTGGTAGCCACCCTCGCGGCAGCGTAGCGGGTATCATCATTGAGTCGGTTCCTGTGCCAGAACCAAGCAGCACGGCACTTCTAGGCCTCGGAGGACTTACCCTCATCCTACGCCGCAAGAAATAAGCTGAATGAACATATTTCTAAACTCGTAGCGGCCCGCATCGCTACGAGTTTTTTTTGCACCTAGCGCTAACCATCATCGCTGACTGAGTAGCAGCCTAGGACGGCAGAAACCATGGCGGCACCACTGGTAACTTCATCGTGTAGGACGTGATGAATGCCTTCTTTTTTTAGCTTCTCTACCTCAGGGGCAAACTTAGCACGAGCGTAGGTGACGATGTTTGCATTAAGCTCACGGGCAGCACGGATGCCTTGGATCGCCATGCTTGGCTCTGGGAAGGTAAAGGCGATGGAGCGTGCTGTTTCTGCGCGGGCTAGCTTCATGGTTTCGCGCTGTGTGGCATCAGCATACATGACGCGGACGCCTTCGCTGTGAAGCTTCCTAACAGTTTCCGCATTCATTTCGAGAATCACAACGGGGATAGAAGCACGCTGCATGGACTCGTGGAGAGCTTGGCCGACGGGGCCATAGCCGCAGATAATGACGTGGTCCGCTAAGCGCTCAACCTCTTGCTCGACGCCGAGCGGGTTATCTGTTTTACTTTTACTGCGTTTGAACCAGCCCCGTTTTTCAATGTAAGCCGAAAGGGGGAAGGCGGACTTCATCAGGCTTGGAACGAGTGCCATCGAGACCGCAGTGCAGGCTAACAAAATTTGCTCAACACGATGTGATAACCCACCAAGATCAACGGCGCGATTCAGCAATACTAATGAAAATTCACCGCTACTAGCGAGGGCGGCGGAGACAAAAAGAACTTGGCGAATGCGCAGGCCAAAGGCACGGGCAATAGTAAAAACAATGGCTCCCTTGAGCAATAGAATGCCAGCTACCCCAGCGCAGACGTACCAGAGAGAGTCTAACATGGATTGAAAATCGATCATCAACCCGACGGAGACAAAGAAAACGGTTAGAAACAAATCTTTGAACGGCAAGACATCCGCTAGCACCCGGTGGGAGTAGATGGATTCACTAACTATGAGGCCCGCAGCAAAGGCACCAAGCGCAAGGCTGAGGCCAAAGTAGTTCGCCCCCCAAGCGATCACGGCACAGAGGGCGACGACGGTGACGGTAAAAAGCTCCCTACTACGTGTGTTCGCCACGGCAGCAAGCAAGTGAGGCACACCTACTCGGCTCAAAAGTAGGCAGACAACAATAAAGCAAATACCTTTCCCTAACGCTAGGATGATACCGAGAGCACCGGCCGATGTTTCCCCAACAAGTGCTGGAAGAAGCACCATAAAGACAATCACTGCGAGGTCCTGGAAGATGGCGATTCCAAGTGTCATCCGCGCAGCCGGAGTGTCTGGCTGCCCTAAATCTTGAAATGACTTCATACTCACCGCGGTGGAGGAGAGGGCTAGGGCGAAGCCTACTACGAGTAAAGTGCTGCCAGATAAACCAGCAATCCACGCTACTAACATGATAGCAACTGTGGTCAGCAACATTTGAAATCCACCGCCCAATAAAACAGTTTTGCGCATGTGGGCGAGCTGGCGCAGTGAAAACTCGATGCCTAACGTAAACATCAGCAGCACGATGCCTAGATCCGATAAGGCGCCAACAGCGTGTTCCGTTTCCACCCCAAGGGCATGAATGGCTCCCGTGTTAGCCAGCAGCGCTCCGCACAGAAAGTATGCCACCAGAAGCGACTGGCGGATTTTACTGAGTAGCAAAGATACAATGACAACGGCACCCAGCACCGCCGCGAGCAGGGAGACGACGGGCGCTACTTCGTTACTAGCGGCAATGATATTCAGCACGCCGCTATGCTACCACGTCAACGAATCTCCGTCAGCAAGTAGTTACTCAACTACCAAACAAAAACCACTGGGGCTGGAATAATGCGGACTTTTCCGGGGCCGTTGTTTTTCTTTCTAGTCACGGCACTTACCAAACCTTTTTCAAACTCAATGGTCGTACGTGATTTTTCCTCTGTGGTGATGTGTGATAGCTGGCGATAAGGATGACCATACTGATCGTAGAGAGTGCGGTAGTGCTTCTGCTCAATAGAAACGACGTAGTCCCACTTACCGGTTTCCCCCTCGCGGGTCTGCCGGACTTCTGTTTCGGTAGGTTTTCCCAATGCGGCCTTCACTTCATCAAGCGTCATGCCGATGGCTACCTGCTTGGCAGCGATGAGTTCTTTGACAATGAGCTGGCGTTTATAGAGTTTTTTGAGATTAGCGATGAAGTTCTTATCCTTGGATGCCATCAGCTTAGGAGATACCCAACCGCTGAGGGTGTTGTGACGGGCTTTGCCTTTTACCTTGTAGGCCTTTTCTGTGATGGCGATTAGCTCCACCTTGGTTTTGGCAGGGATTGATCCCAATCGACGACCTCCATTTTTAGACGAATACACCGTGACAGACTGTGTGGTCATTAAGTGGATACTCCGCTCAAGGTGTTCTTTCAGATAAACGACGTCAGGATCATTATTCAGGAGCGATTTTTTATCGTCTGCAATGCTTGGGATAATGGTAAAAAGCATCAGAGCTAAGATGGATAGAGTTTTCATGATGAGTAGCTTATTGGACAGTTAGCAGGAACAGCGGTGAGGTCTTAGGTTTAGAGTAGAGCTGGAGCGGTGTATTTACAATCGATTTTTTCAACATCAAATACCCTCGATATATTGGGTCAGACGGCTCACATCTGGAAATATTCAGAAAAATTAGCACAATCGCCCTCCTGCTCGTACTTTCGTGATTGCAATTCACAGAAAATCAAGGAGTCTCCGCCCGCGCACAGGCTGTGCGTTTTTTTGTTATGACCGAAAACATCCGCAACATCGCCATCATCGCCCACGTTGACCACGGCAAGACAACCCTCGTTGATGAGCTACTCAAAGCAGGCGGCGCTTATGGCGAGCACCAGCAAGCAGGCGAACGTGCTATGGACTCCATGGACTTGGAGCGCGAAAAGGGCATCACCATTAAGGCGAAGAATACCTCTGTAAAGTGGAATGACTTCACCATCAATATTGTAGATACTCCAGGCCACGCAGACTTCGGCGGTGAAGTGGAGCGTGTTATGAAAATGGTCGATGGCGTATTGCTTCTTGTGGATGCGCACGATGGCCCTCAGGCACAGACGCGTTTTGTTTTGCGTAAGGCACTGCAGCAGGGGCTTACCCCCATCGTAGTGGTCAATAAAATCGACCGCGATCATAGTGACCCAATGGGCGTGCATGACCGCGTGCTTGAGCTTTTCCTTGAGCTTGAAGCCAGTGAAGAGCAGTTCGAGGCACCCTTTGTGTATGGCTCTGCGAAGAATGGATTCTTTGTAAAATCCTTGGACGATGAGCACCAAGACGTCACGCCACTCTTGGAAACCATCATCGCACACGTGCAAGCACCAGACTCAGATCCTGATGCACCGTTTAAGATGCTGGCATCTAACATTTCCTGGGACGATTACGTAGGCCGTGTCGCCATGGGTAAAGTGCAGTCTGGCTCAGCCAAGAAGGGTGATCCTATTTTCTTACTCAGAAAAGACGGCACACAGGTGCGCGGCAAGGTAACGAAAGTTTTTGAATACAGCTCACTCTCCAATCAGGAATCTGCTGAAGGGGTGGCTGGTAACATCGTTGGTATTGCAGGATTTGAGGACATCGACATCGGTGAGACACTCGCGGCTGATCCAGAGGCTGAGCCGCTGCCGTTTGTGTCCATCGATCCCCCGACCGTGCAGATGCAGTTTTCCATCAACGATGGACCTTATGGTGGCCGCGAAGGAAAACACGTCACATCACGGGCCATCAAGGATCGCCTTGATCGTGAGGTAAAGACCAACGTGTCGATTGAAGTTTCCGATACTGACAAGGCAGGTGTGTTTGAAGTGGCCGCACGTGGGGCGATGCAGATCTCAGTACTTGTTGAAACCATGCGCCGTGAGGGGTATGAGGTCCTTGTTTCCCGCCCAATGGTCATCACTCAGAAGGGTGACAACGGCGAGGTGCTTGAGCCGTTTGAATCTGTTTTTGTGGAAGTTCCTGAGGAATACACAGGAGGCGTAATGAAATCACTCGCTAACCGCAGAGCCCGTATTGAGGACATGGGAAGCAACGCTCACGGTGCCACGATCGAGGCCACGATCTCGACGCGCGGACTGATTGGTTTCGAGTTCGAGCTTCTCAACCTAACCAGTGGCCATGGTGTGATGTCCCACCTATTCAAGGAATATGCCCCACACTGCGGTGAGATTGTAACTCGTAATACAGGAACACTTGTCAGCATGAGCACAGGCACCGCCATGGCGTATTCCCTGCTGCCTCTTGAAGAACGCGGTAAGCTGTTCGTCTCTCCTGGTGATGAAGTTTACGAAGGGCAAATCATTGGTGAGAACCCACGTAAGGACGATCTACCAGTAAACCCCGTCAAGGCGAAGAGCCTCACTAACCACCGCTCCGCTACTAAGGGGATCACGGTTGGCCTTGCCCCTCCAATCAAGATGTCTCTTGAGCGCGCTATCGAATACATTGAGAATGATGAGCTACTTGAGGCCACACCAAGCCACTTGCGCTTGCGTAAGCGTATTCTTGATCCACATGAGCGCAAGCGCGCAGTCAAGGCGGCCAAAGCAGAAGCAGGGATGTAGAGCAAGGCTTTGCTTTGGACGCCAGCTCCGTCCGGCAACAAAACTCTCATAAAAAAGCCGGTAATCTTTCGATCACCGGCTCTTTTATTAAATGAGATTGTGTTGCGTTGTTTAGTAACGTGCTAGTTACCAAATGCAGTCTTCTGGGGAATGTTGATACTGTCACCAGGGAAGACCTTAACACCCTTGTGAGATGTTTTACGCAGGTCATAGACGTAGCGTTTTCCATTGCGCAGTAGCTCTACTCGTTTGATCGAGCCAAAGGCTGTTTCTCCACCTGCCGCTGAAATAGCTTGAAAGAGGTTCATGCCACGCATGAATTGCTTCGGACCAGGAGACTTAACAAATCCACCGACTGTAACTACCTGAGCTTCGATGTTGCCTTGGGCAGCATCTTTACGGGAAATCACTGTGATGCGTGGGTTCGTGTAAATTTCTGCTGAGCGATAGGCTGCCTCGATTTTACGCGCCAACGCAGAGCTAGACATTCCGCTTGCACGGAGGCCTCCGCTGATGTGAGGCAAGTAGATGTAGCCGTCTGGACTCACTACGTAGTCACTTGAAATGCGGGATTGCTCATTTTGAGGTACTCCCTTGATGGTAATGCTAAGAGTTTCTTTAGAGGAGATACTCTGCGCATGGAGTTGAGGCGCGAGCACTGCTAGGATGGTAGCTGCGATGTAAATAGTTAATCGTTTCATGTTATATTGATGTATGAGTTTGTGCAACCTTTCGGCACGTTGCGTTTTGGGGATTTAATCTAAGTCTGAGTGACTACCTCGAAACCGCTGCGGAGGGATAGCCTACGCGATGTTTAAGACGTTGTCAAATTAGATGATTAGTAGAGATCTTCTTGGTCTTCGGATTTTTTCTCAGGGGCTGCGGCCGCTACTGGGGCTGCGGCGGAACTAGAACCAGCCACCTCTTCGCCAGTAGTTGGTGCGTAGTAGGTGTAGTAGCTGGTGTAGTATTGATACTGGTTATCACTACGGACATCCACGTTGTTGAGAACCACACCAATGACATGACCACCCACATTTTCTACTGCCTGCTTCACGCGGATCAGCATGTTACGCGGCAGCTTGCGGTGCTGAACTACAATCATGGTAAGATCCACCTCACTAGCCAGCACTGAGGCATCACTCACACCGAGAATAGGTGGGGAGTCCACCAGCACTAGGTCAAAGCGTTGCTTCACATCTTGAATAAGCTCAGACATACGGCGGGAGTTGAGGATTCCGGCAGCGTCTGCTGGCAAAATTCCAGACGGCATGAAGTAAAGGTTATCAACGGGTGTTTGCAGGATTACATCCTCAAGCATCAGGTCTGTAGTGAGGTAATTAGTTAGGCCCACTGAGTTATTGATATCAAAGAATGTGTGCAAACGAGGACGTCTAAGGTCGGCATCAATCATCAGTGTGGTGTATCCACCTTGTGCACACATATATGCAAGGTTCACCAATGTAGTTGATTTACCTTCACCAGCACCACCAGAGACCACCGTGATGGAGTTGTCCTCTGGGTTTTTACGGTTAAACTCAATGTTGGTGCGCAAGATTCGGTAAGCTTCTGCATCTGGGCTCATGCCGCTTTGCTTGTGAAGAACACCCACATCTTTGGGAATCACTGCAAGCACAGGCACTTGTAAAAATCTCTCAACGTCTTCAAGGCTCTTCACTGAAGTATCAAGATACTCCAAGCAGAACGCAATACCTACGCCAAAGATCAAGCCAACAACCGCACCAAGGATCAAGTTAAGTGGCACGTTCGGACTCACTGGGGACATTCCGAGTTCAGGTTTCTCGTGAACGGTAATGTTTAGGGGATCAACGATGAGTTTTGTTTTTTCAGTGTCATGCTTAAACTGCATTTGATCTTTGATCGAGAGTGCCGTTTGGTATTCTTTTCGGGCTACGTTAAACTCTTGGATTGCACGAGCTTTGTTCGTGCCTTTGGCTTTTTCATTTTTAACCACCTGCTCCATGTTTTCCACACGTCCCTCAATCACAGACAATCTGTGCTTAAGCGAGTCTTTCACACTTTGCGCGCGTCTCTCTAATGATGTCTCTAAATCCTCAATATTGCGCTTACGCATTACCACCTCGGGGTGTTTCTTACCCAAACCAGCAGCAAGTTGTGTGTTTAGCTCACGTTTTGCGTCCTGATACTTGTCATAGGATTCCTTAAATCCAACCTTTGGTAGATCAGCAGCCACAGCAATCAGGTCTTCTCGATTTTTGAGTGCCAAGAGTTTTTTAATTTGGAAACGGATGTCCTCGGCCTCTCTTTTAGCTTCATAGAGTTCCTTTTCTGCCAACTCACTTATTTCAATCATGTTTCCAACAGCACGCCCACCATCTTCATCTTCCACCCAGATCAGACCTACTTTTTCTGCCACATCCATCAAGCGTTTCCTTAACTCCGTGACGTAGTCAGTTTTGTTTTGGAGTTCGGACTTGATGGCCGAAAGTTGTCTTTTGCGCTCTCTAACTTCTAAGTCACGGCGGCGTTCTTTGTACGCCTCATAAACAGCTGCGGCTAAGTCACGAGCGATAACCTTATCCTTGTGTCTAACAGAGATCTCTATCAAGTCGGTGCCACGACGTTGACTGGTTTTAATCATTCCACGCAGACGCGAGATAATCACTTGTTTATCTTCCCCCCACTTGCTTTCAAGATGCGTTTTCTCCACCACTTTAGTAAGTGTTTCTTTTGCAACAATAATCTCAAACTGAGTCTGCATGAACTGCCTTGTCATCGGCAAAGCTGTCCCACCAGACCTAGTCATTGTGGGGTCTATGTCACTAATCGGGCGCACCTCAACCAAAGCAACACTCTCAAATTTTTCTGGCAAAACGTAGGTGATAACACCAGCGGTTAAAAACACTAACAGGAACGTCAGTAGAATCACGCCATAACGGTTCTTTAGGACTTGCCAGTAATCGATCGCATGTAAGGCTGCTTCGTTTTGGTTGATGTTGTCTGGTTGCATAATCTGTTTATAGGTGAATATTGTTATCTGAAGGAATAAATAGCGTATTGATCTATTCCCGTCGTGGGCCTTCTGCTTGGCCTACCACATTTGCGGCAGCACTTTCTCGCTGACAAGTTTAGTTTTGTAAATAAAAAAGCCGCTGCAATGTATGACACTGCAACGGCTTAATTGTTCGGATTTTTCGACAGGAAATTTAGAACTCTACGCGAACTCCGAGTGATGCGCGGTTACGATCATATGTGCGAGTGCCTGCGACACCTGGACGACCGCCATTTGCATCAGAATCAGTCCAGTTATATGAACCAGTCAGATAAACACCATCGTTCAGCTTGTAAGAGAAGCCAAGGTAGAGGTTGAGGATATCTGTATCAAGATCAGCAACAGGACCAGCAATAGTAGTGGCACGACCATCTTCCATGTCTGTGCTGATGTAGTTCAAGCCAGCATGGAGCGTAAGGTCTGGGGACACGGTGTAATCAGCTGAGATACCCACACGAAGTGTGTTATTTGTATCGTAGGTATGACCGAAGAAGCTAGTTCCGTAGTCCTCAATGCTGTAACGAGCAAAAGCACGCACGGATAAGCTTTCATTCACACGTGTGCGAACTGCAGCCTCAACAAATGGGCTATCGCTGTCAGAACCTCCGTTTGTGTTGCGCATTTGCATACCAGCTTTCAGTGCGAGGACTGAAGTTGGGCTGAAGCGGTGCTCAACACCAAGAGTTACGTATTGGTTGGTTGAATCAGCAGCTCCACCTGTAGCAGAAGTTTCGCTGTAGCGGTAATCGAGAGTCCAAATAGTCTGTGGGCTAGCAACAAAACGGAATTGGTTGTAGAACGAAAGTATCTCACGGTCATTGCCGCTTGAGGCATTTGCGTAATCAACACCACGGAATGTGAAACCTGTGTAGGTAGCAAAGCGCTCAGTCCACTTGTAACCAACAGCATTGTCTGTTTGGTAGTGGAGATACTCATCAATCTGACGATCTGTGGTCAAGCCGTAGCTATAGTCTGGCTCAAGCTCGTAAGCAATGTAGTTACGGCTGGAGAAACGGAGACGCTCACTGACACGGTGTGCCCAGTTGATGCCGAGGCGGCCTTGGCCTACAAAGTCATCTGGATCAGATGCTGGGGCTGGAAGATTAACGTTGTCGAGATAGTAAATACCTCCAACGCGAACAAATACATCCCAAGTTGTCTGTGGTGTGATGCTAACAAGAGTAGCGCCAACATACGCACGAACGTAAGTGGACTCATCGTTGTTTCCAGCAGTAGGAGTTACGTTGTCATCCCAACCAAGTTCAACACCTGCGTTCCATTTAATTGGAGAGCTTTCTTTCGCTTCGTCGTTGGGGGCTAGGTCATAGAGACCCTGCGCAGATGCCGCACCAAATGATGCCAGCGCAAGAGCTCCTGTAATAAATTGTTTTTTCATATTGTATTTTGTATTGTGATTAATTGTAGGTTGCTCTCAGCTTGTGAGTGTAAACAATACAAGCTGGAGCATCAAAACCTTAAGGATTTCTATACATGTTATACATGTTCTCATTCGTTGAGGACGGAGGAGTCACGGTAGGCGGCTGAAGGCCTGGAGGGAATAGCGGGAAACCACCAGGGCCACCAGGAGTAGGACCTACCGGGCCTGAACCAGGGAAATCAAGAGGATTGTGGGAAGGAGGTGTTGGAATTTCTACTTTACCACCTTTTTCATCACCACCTTTGGCATCAGCGTAACCGGAGTCACCGCTATTGCTGCCGAACTTGGTCACTACGGACTGAACTTCAGCGAGGGCGTCTGGGGCAACTGCCACTGCGCACTGGCCGACGATGCGAACCTTACTAGGAGCAGCTTCGATGGCGGCGGATACGATGTTAGCAACAAGCTTCTTGTCAGCGTCAGATGCGACGATGGCAGCTTTTACGATCTCACATGCGCAAGACTCGTTTTTAGCAACCTCAGTGGCAACCACTTCAAGAACTTTGGCGGGATTAGCAGCTACTGCCTTCTTGATTGCAGTAGATACCTTGTAGCAGTCTGGCGCGCCTGCAGCAGAAACTGGACTCACAAGAGCCAGCACAGCACCGAACAGCGCGAATTTAATGGTGTTTTTCATAGTTGTTTTATCCTTTCTGGGTGAACGGATGATTCTGTCGTTAAAAAGCGGGTAGCGGGAATCGAACCCGCATAATCAGCTTGGAAGGCTGGAGCTTTACCATTAAGCTATACCCGCAAGGGTGAGAGCATTAAAACGCCCAACCTTTGATCTAGCAAGTCCTAAATTCACTTTTTTTGGGTTTTTTTACAATCTGAGCAACTCCCTAGAAATGAGGGGTTCGAGAGGGTTTTTGTGGAAAGACCTACTTTACTAGATAAAAAAATTATCATTTTTTTGTATTTTTTGGACTTCTCATCTCTTCAACAGCCTAGTGTTTAAATCTCACAGCCCTGTGGGGTGATCAACAAACCCGTGTTCACCAGCGAGATGCACCATGAATTTTTCACCCACAACATCTACCAGCTTGCGCACCCCAAAGGTCTCCGTGGCATAGTGCCCTGCATACAATATATTCACGCCCAGCTCTTCAGCTAATGGATAGCTCCAGTGCGGTCCCTCTCCTGTGATAAACGTGTTGATCCCCTGCTTCGCCATCGCGGCGACTTCAGAGCCAGCCCCGCCTGTGATTAATCCCACTACTCCGGCAGCATCATCGCCACCCGGGCAACAATGCACATCTCCTCCCACAGCCTCGCTTAACTCCTGCCTGAGCCGCTCTAACGGAATCCCAATATCTTGCTTCAACCCTAACTGAATTCCTTTCCAGTCAAAAAACGGCGCCGCCTCGCTCATCCCTATCGCCTTTGCTAGGAGGGCGTTGTTTCCCCACTGGGGATGCACATCAAGCGGGATGTGTGAGCTGTAGATCGCCAGCCCTGCATCCATCGCCAATTTCAACTTACGGTAATTGGCACCGGTTACCATCTGCGTTCCGTGCCAAAACATCCCGTGGTGCACAATCAACAGATCCGCGCCCGCCGCCACCGCTTTCTCGATCACTGGCAGTGAAGCATCCACAGCTGCCACAACAGCACTCACCTCACCTGCGTTTTCTAACTGGAGACCGTTGAATGCGCCGGGGTAATCAGGAATCTCATCAATCTGTAGTTCACTATCGAGAAACTCGGTGATGTCTTGTAGCTTTGCCATGCGCGTGGGTTAACAGAAACAATCCAATTAATCACGCAAAACCACTCTAACAACTACCTCAGTCCAACATGCTCACGTAACACTCGCTCGAGCGTCTCAGTGTCACGGGTAATTCCTTGCTGCACTTTCACCCCCTTGAGTAACAACTTAGGCATCTTGGGAGTGAGCTTACTAAAGTCCCGGTAGTCCTCGCAGCTCACCTTGATCACTTCATTGATCCATGCAGAGTCCACCGCATTCAGTTTCTCTTCACCTACGAGATCGGTAGCCATCGCTTCTGCGGCTTCGGTAGGAATTCCTTGCATCTCGAACAAGCTATGATGGAACTCGGCAAACTTCTTGGGGTCCGCCTTCCACACACGCAGCGCCAACTTAGCAAGCTCACACGCGCCTTCATGGTTTTTAATACCCGCCACCATGTGCGGATTACAGGCTTGATTAAGTGGGGTCGGCACCAGAATCACTGCCAGCTTACCGGGGTACTTGGCTTGGATTTTATCCAAGTCGCCATGCATGTCCTTGCACGCCTCGCACGTGTAATCAAAGTACTTCACCACCACGTATTCAGCATCAGCTGGTCCCAAGTGAGGGAGCTGCTCTATTTTATAAACTTTTCTACCTTGCAGGAAAACAACTCCCCGCCCTGCTCCTTCACCGTGAATATCCTTTCCCTGCGTGTCCCCTTCGATCATCGAGTCCACCCGGTGCGTCGCTGGAGGCTCACCGAAATACTGCACGGCGGCCAGAGCCATTACCATCGCGATGGCAACAGGCAATGTCTGCAAGCACCTCTTCCAGAAGCCAAATTGCTTTGGACTACCCAGCAAGATCAGCCCCCCCAAGGCAGCACCCACGCTATGCATGCTCATGCAATAGGCGCAGAAGTTTTCCACCACGAGCCATTGCAAGAGAACAAACCACGCCGCCGCCCCAAGGACTAACCACGCACACAGAATGCGCAGCCACTTAGCTGCTCCACCGCGCATCCAGACAGCCCCTATTACCGCGAGATAAACCAGACAGGACAGCACACTCACTGGCACCGTGCCAAAGATCACTGACCACCTACTGCCCAGCACACTGGCACAACCACTACCCGCGCCGCAACCTGCCAAGGAATCGATTTTGCCCGTCATCTTCTGCACCGTCAGCCACACGCTCATGCCGATGCCTACCAAGGCCAAAAGGGAAACCAGCACCTTGAGCCACCTCGCCATATCATTATCTCTGCTACGCATGGCAAAATCTATAGACGAGAATGTAAGCTAGCACAAAGCCCAATTCTCAACCTCAAGAAAACACCTTAGTCACGCTTCGGAATCCCATTTTCGTCCAGCTCCAAGTAGTCATCACCCTCCCTCTGCCTGCGCCATCCATTGATGCCAAACAACAAAGTGAGAGCGAGAAAGAAAATGGTGCTCTCCATGATAAACGGACTCGTCACCCACGCCAAACACAAACGCCCCACCTCACCGCCGTAGCCCGGCAGGTAGGCAGCCGCAGCTATGCCTCCTAACACTAGGAAGAAAAAAACAATCAGCCCTCCGCCGATCCATAGATGCTTTTTGCGTTCAGTCACTACGCCTCCATCCCACCCAAGCTAATTTTTTTCAAGCCCAAATTTCCTCGCCCTGACGTTGGCGCAGCACCGGCGTGCTGCTGAAATTATTCTTGGTATAATGCCTAACAGGTCTATATTACTTCGGTTAAACGCTATTTTGCTATCCTCAGAAAACCGCTCACCTAACAGAATAACACGCGCTATATTATGACCTCGATTCTACACTCATCTTTCTCTAGAGTTATGAAACCCATAAAGAGGAGAATAATCGTTCTCATTTCATGCACTCTTCCAGTCTTCACCCATCAAGCCGATGCAGCCATTGATTGGACCACGTGGAATCGCAGCTCAGCAGATATCAAATTGATCGACAGCCACATCGCTCCAGACGGACGCCTACGCATTCTCTTTGTTGAAGATGTCTCCTTCAGTAGCACCGAGCGCCTTGTAAAGCTCGCCACTGTCGATGAAGGTAGCTTTCAGGTTGAAACCATTGAAAAAGTAGGCAACGCCACAGAATCATCCATAGAGCACCACGTACGTCTTGTTGGAAACAACGAAAGAGTCTGGGCTGTTTGGCGGAAAAAAATCGGCAGCGGTGCCGCCACCATCCGAGCTGCACAAATCTACCCGCGCTCTGGCCCCCTCACCTTGGAAGTTGTTGATAACAATAACTCGTTCAATCGATATGATGCCGCCATAGGCAGCGATGGACTACCTCGGGTTGTGTTCATAGAATCCGCTGGCTTCAGACTCGGCATGGTCAGACGCCACGCAGCAGGCGCATGGTCAACGACATACAACGCCGCCCCCACCCTCACCCATTTGGGCGACTTCATTTATCGTGAGCTCTCCCTAGCAAGCCACGGGAACAAACTCGGCCTAGCCTACGTCCTGAACGAGCGGGGTGGCAGCAGCGGGACTTCCGCACCTTACAACTCAAAACTCATCTACCGCTCCGCAACTGAACCCGCAAACTGGAGCACCCTCACCTTCGGCACTGCTGAAGTGGTTGCGGAAGCTAACTTCAACCCAGAACTCCCTATTGCCAACGGAATCGAACTTGCCATTACCGAATCAGGGCACCCTGCCATGTCCTTTCCCAACCTCTCAAACAGCAGCGGCACCATGGCCGTCCGCTCGGCCGCAGGAGTTTGGTCAAGCCACGTTTTTGTCTCCGCCTTTAGCGCACCAAGAGGCACGAACTTAGCCCTCTCTCCAGATGGAAACATCCACGTCTCCTGGCAAAGCACCATCAATCATGTGCATCACCGAGTATGGAACGGAAGCAGCTTCGGGCCATCCAATGAGGTTACTGGCGTAACATCATTTAGCCCAGACCTAGAGATCAACAGTGATAACCTCCCGCTGATCGTCAGCCGCAGCACCGATGGGTCTTTGCTACAGGTCACCCTCCCCACTGACATCACAGACGAGGATAGAGATGGCGTCACCTACCTCGCGGAAATTGCCTTCGGCATGGACCCTCAATTACCAGATCTCGAAGATTTACCCTCAATTGAAGCCAAGAGCTTTGGGGGGCAGGATTACATAACCGTGGTCTATCTTGGGCGATCCGGCGGCACAGGCACAAACCCCTACATCACAGCAGACTTTGAGTATCACACAGAGGTTTCAGAAGATCTAATAACCTGGTCATCCAGTAGCTCGGACGTTGTGCAGGAAAGCCGATTCACCATCGCAGGTAAAGGCACAGTGAACACTCACCGAAGCACGGCTGTTCTTGGATCAAAGGGCAAGCTGTTCCTGCGTGTAAGAGTTGTAAGGCGTTAGCACCACTCCCGTTATGCGCCTCATTACACGCAGAACCCACGCATTACCTCTGCAGATACTTTCGTGCATTAAGCACATATTTCTCCGCCCAACCTTTCACCTTTCTCTGGTCCTCAAGGTCGAGAGTTTTTACCACCTTGGCTGGGCTACCCAGGACGAGTGAGCCAGGCGGGATGATCGTGCCGCCAGTGACCAAGGCGTTTGCCCCGATGATGCTGCGCTCGCCAATAACGGCACCGTCTAACACACATGCCCCCATCCCCACCAAGACCTCATCCTTAATCGTGCAAGCGTGGATGATGGCACTGTGCCCGATCGTTACCAGCTCCCCAATATAAGCTCCGTAATCATCCGCCAAATGCACACAGGCATTGTCCTGCACATTGGACTTCGGCCCTATCACGATGTCATTGATGTCTCCTCGCAGTGTGGTATTATACCAAATGCTGGCGTCCTGCTCTATCTTCACCCGGCCGACCACATCCGCGCTCGCCGCCACAAAGACACTCGGGTCAATCATCGGTAATATTCCATCAAATGATTCTATCGCCATGCCGCCGACCATAAGAGGATTTTCACAAGTTGCAATCCCGCGCTTGCCGTGACATATTTTCCGCGCGCTGACCTTGTCATATTTTCAGCCTCTTCACACATTTAATTTCTTGCCACCCATGCAGCCTATGCAGCAGTTCTACATCGTTCTTGCCATTATCGTGTTTGCCCTTGCCCTGCGCTCGTGCCGCAGATCATGGCTTCGCAAACTTGGAGCCCTCACCATGCTCCTCGCCTCCGGGTTGATTTTCTATTTCCTCACGGGAAACATTTGGGCGGGCGTCGTCGCAGCCGCCGCATGGTTTATGCTCCCATGGGTGGAGCTGCTCACGCGGGTTCGCACCATGCGTATGCCACTGGATAATCGCCTCAAGCAACGGTTCAGCATCCAGGCAGAAAACTTCCCCGGCGCCACCGATTACGTGGATAAACTTGAGCGTGCTGGCTATGAGCACATCCGCGATTGTGGCTGGAAGCTCGGCGGCATGGACCAGCTCTATCAGCTCTACTGGAATGCAGAGACGAAAACCGTAGCCACCCTCTGCCTCTGTGAGCAATCCAATGTCACCTTCACCTATCTAACAGCCACCACACGCGACATCACCGATGGCGTATGGCGCACCACGAACTTCCCCTTTTCCCCCACCCTCAAGCCCGCACCCAGCGTACACTGGAATCAAGTGAGCTGCACCCGCGAGTGCGCACAAGGTTTACTAGATAACCACACCCTCTTCCTCACCAAGCAAGGGTTCATTGATGATGACCTCTCCATTCCAGACCCCGATCACTTGGAGGAGGAAATCGAGCAGGAACTACGCCGCCAAATTGATCACAACTTGGAAAACGGCATCATCCGCCTCACTGGAGACGGCCACTTCCGCTACACCATCCGTGGGCTTTTCTACCTATGGAAGCAATTTGTCCGCGATATGATTCGCCTTTGTTAGAAGGAGCTAAATCTCAAAAAAATCACTCAGATGAGGCGGCTGCTTTTTTCAAGGCTTCCTGATACGCCTTAGCATCTGACATCACCACCCACACTCCTGCCTGCGGGCTTTTCTCCACGCGGCAGTAACTCGGCAGCTTGATTTGATTTTTTTGCTCACTGGTGATGCGGCATTTGTGTAGCCCGCAGAAACCTTTGGTGAAGTCCGCAGCCCCCAACTTGCATTTTGTTAGATCACAACCTTTAAAGAAAGTCTCATTATACACCGCACCTGTTAGATCCGCACCTTCAAACGTGCAGTCAATCATCAGCACTTGATCGAAGCTCGCTCCCTGCAAGTTAGCACCATTAAAACGAGAGCTCTCAATGTGCAATGGCTCTGCGATCAGAGCATCCCATGCAAAGCTTGCTTTAGGCGCGTGCATGTTAGAGAAATCCGTATGCCGCGCCGATGACAACCAGAACCTCGCGCCCTCGGCCCGCACATTACGAAAGGAGCTGCCATCCAGCCACACGTTATACAGTTTTGCTGCATTCAGATCACTGCCGTCGAGGTTCACGCGAGTCAGATCCGTCGCCACCTCATCTGACCCAAGGCTCAGGTGACTTCCTATCACTAGCGTTGTGTATTCCCCCACCCTAAGATCCACTCGTCTGGTGGCAGGTAGCGCACTACGCTCATCCTCGCTCCAGCGTTGTTTTTCCAGAGCGATCAAGGACATCATCGCGGCACTTCGCACATGGCGGTGGTAAGCGGGGTTGTTCTGCAACCTACGGCTTGCACCACTGCCAACGGCTCGAATCTCGTTTGCCTGCAGCATGGAAATAAACTCCTGTCTGTCCTGCTGAAACGCCACCAGTTCCTCGGCTTCCAGCTTCTTAACCATGGTTTGGTTTTGCAAACTCAGCAAGACCAGAGAGGCCGCAGCAGGCAGCACAGTCATTAGTGCGATAATCCCGATCCAAATCCGACGAGAAATTACACGCGCCACCAAGCCATCAATGACCTGCACCACTTCCTCCGTGGCCAAACGCCTCTCACCAGAACGAACGACTTGAAACAATTGATTGATCCGCTCATCAAGTCGGCACCCCATTAGCGTATCGCTCGCAATACGCCGTGCTCTCTTGCGAGTAACCGCCGATGCCAGCTCAGCGCGCTGCATTTCCTGCAATAGCTGCGCACGCTCGGCCGTCAGCTTAGCGTGTAGCTTCTCAAGATCACCCTCGGCGAGCTTCTCTAGCTCCGCTCTGCGCTGCTCTGCTTTCTGAGACTTAGACATTACCGGGCAGGTGGGGTTGGGGGTTTCGCGGAAGGAATAAGCTGCGCACCAGCAGCCACGGGATCAAACCCCTCCGGCCAGCGTGTGCCCTCATTGTATTGTGCGCCCTTAAAATCACACCTAACAAAAGCTGCCTTACTGAAGTCCACGTCGATCAGTTTTGCCCCGATAAACGCACAGTCGCTCAGCACCGCACCATCAAACTGCGTCTGGATGAGTGTAGCACTATCAAACCAAATCTTCGTTAAATGGCAGTGCGCAAATGAGCTCTTAAACAGATTACTGTTCATAAAGCTAACCCGCTCCATCACTCTAGGCTCAACGGCATCAAGAGGTGAGAAGTTTACCCGCTCTAACGGGGCAATGGAAAGGTCCACCCGCCAATCAAACTCAATATCACGGCTCTTCTCAGCGGCCCGATACGCATTACTGTCCATCTCAATCAGCGCCAATGCAGCCTCCTTCCGCAACGACGATGCATGGGTGGGCGTCATCAGTGCTGTTTGCGCGTCTTTTTCTTCGCTCGTGTAAACAATGAGAAGCTGATCGAGCCGTGATCGATTCCGTATATCAGCCAGAGTGTTGTCCGTTTCCCGGCTAACCACGCGGTTTTGTTGCCAAACGAGTATTAACGATACAATACCGGGCAGCGCAGCAATTACCCCAAAGATAACCGCCCAGCGTTTATAGCCCGTTATTCTCCGGCTCGCCGCATCTAACACATAAGCAAGCTTGGCGCCGAGCAACGGCTCATCTCCCTGCTTCGTGGAATGCAATAAAGCCGCCAATCCCTTAGTTAGCCGCCTACCAAAAAGCAGGTATAAAACTCCTCGATGCGCAAGGGTTTTGAACCGACCCGTTTTTTTCCGCGCCTTGTCCCGGCACTCTCGCATCGCCCGCAAGTCCTCCTCGATCACAAGGATGTCATCGATCAATGGAGGGGCGGGTGGGGATTCTTCCTTCATACTTCTAGCTTATGCGCTACGCGAAACATCTCGTATTTCTGACTGCTCATCCTCAATCTGGCAAGATGAATTGCACCAAAGCCTTGCCTGACCCACACAAGTAGTTAGCCAATCTTAAATTTATTAACACAAATTACTTGCAATAGCGCATTTTATGCATTAACATCTTTCGCATGACGCGTTGGATCATGATTATTGGCACAGTTGTTAGTTGTATTTTCCTAACATCAGGAGAGGCTCAAGCTCGGCTCAAGGTAGCGAGTTTACACCCGTTGATCACAGATGTGGCACGGCAGGTTGCTGGGCAGAAAGCAATGGTCGTGCAAGTGATCGATCCCCATGCTGATCCCCATGAGTTTCAACCTACCCCCAAGGCACTACTTCGCGCCAAGGGTGCCACGCTCTACCTCGCCAGCGGAAAGAATTTAGAAAACTACCTCACTAAGCTACGCAGCACGCTGGGTGGTGGGGTAAAGGTGATAGAAGTAGGCCGCACCATTCCATCGCTCAGGCTGAGCGCGCGGGATAGTCAGTTTGTTTGCTGCCCGGCACACGCCCACGGCTCGATTGATCCGCACTGGTGGCATAAAGTTTCTAACATGCAGAAAGCTGCACGCGTCATTGCCAAAGAGTTCGCCACTGCTGATCCCGCCAACGCCGCCAGCTACAAAGCCAATGCCGCAGCCTACTCCAAACGTCTCGCCGTCCTACACAGCTGGATCAAACGTGAAGTGAGCAAGATTCCGCGCAGCAAACGCATCCTTGCCACAGCCCATGCTGCTTTTGGATATTTCTGCAAGGAATACGGCTTTAAGGCACTACCGATCAAAGGTTTGTCATCGCATCAAAAAACCAGCGCAAGCTATCAAGCTCAGGCGATCAATTTGGTCAAGAAACACAAGGTCAGCGCCATTTTCCCTGAGCAGCGCGCTAACTCCAAACTCCTGCAAAGTGTAGCAAAAGAAACCCGCACCAAAATTGGCGGCACACTCATCGCGGATGGCTCACCGAGCTATGAGAAAATGATGCGCAATAACGTCAAAGCCATCGTTACTGGACTCAACGGTAAGTAGAGAAGCAGCCATCGAGATTCACCATGCGCGGCTCTCCTCCAGTATTAGCATTGCTTCTGCTTCTAGCTCTCATCGGGCTTGGGATCGCAGGGCGGTGGTACATTGATCACGATGTCTCGGCTCCCAAAGAAACCGAGACCCCTAACAAAAACCCCATAACGCATGAAATAATCTCTGCTGAGGTGGAGCTAGAGTATTCCTCCGCACCATTAAAATGCGTGCTGCGCTACATCACAGAGGACGGAGAAGAGGTTTTGATTGATCAGTCAGGCTCTATCGAAAACCCAGATTACACCGATGTCTCCATCCCCGCTCATGCACTGAAGACCTACTGGCTAGATATCACCTGGGCAAATGCACCGGCTGAGGGAGACAGGCATTTTGCCAAGATAAAAATCACCCCCTCGCACGGCAAAGAAAAGGAGTTCACCTTCCTAACAAGCGAGGCCAAAATGGAGGAAACCTTTGACTACACAACGGGAGGAGAGCCACGCTAACCATGAGTAGCTGCAGTCACACCCACGCCCACGGCGAAACCCACGAGCTCCGCGTCTCGCAGGTAGATGTCGCGTATGGGAACCATCTGGTGTTAAAGAACATCAGCTTCCGCAGCCACTGCGGTGTGTGTTTGGCACTGGTGGGGCCCAATGGCGCTGGCAAGAGCACCTTACTCAAAGCCATCGCTGGATTAGTCAAGACCCACCATGGCCGTATCACTTGGTCTGGGGAAGATCACATCAAGTGCCGCGGCGGGGAGTTCGCCTACCTACCGCAGCATGAGGAGGTGAATTGGGACTTCCCGGTGACTGTGCGCGGTGTGGTCGAGATGGGGCGTTACCCACAGCTTGGCCCATGGAAGAAATTTGGTAAACAAGACCACCTTGCTGTCGAGCATGCCCTTTCCCTCATGGAAATGGACGGCGAGCTGGCAGACCGGCAAATCAGCGAGCTATCAGGCGGGCAGAAACAGCGGGCATTCATCGCGCGCGCGGTGGCGCAAGAGGCACACGTATTATTGTTAGACGAACCCTTCACGGGGCTGGACCGCAATCACACCGCAAACCTAACAAGACTACTACGCAAACTTGCCGAGGAAGACCGCATGGTGATCGCATCCCACCATGACATCGGCTCGCTGGAGGATATTTTTGATGAAGTGCTGATGCTGAACCGAGCTGTCATCACCAACGGAAAGTGCAGCGAGGTAGTAACGGATGAGAATTTAACCTTAACCTTTGGAGAGAGTGCCAATGAGTGAATTGTTAGAAGTTCTTGAAATGTCATTCTACCGCAGAGCACTCGTGGCGGCGGCACTGATTGGGTTTACCAATGGATTTGTTAGTGGCTTTGTCCTCTTGCGCCGTAGCTCTCTCGCGCTCAGCGCACTTAGCCATACGATGCTGCCGGGCATTGTCACCGTGGTGCTGATCACAGGTGTACTAAGTCAGGCTGGGGCGTTTATGGGAGCACTGCTCGCCGCGCTGGTAGTTGGCTTTGGCTCGATAGCTGTCACGAGGAACACAAGGCTACCGCAGAGCACAGCACTGGCGATTTTCTTTACCACAGCGTTTGCCTTGGGAGTTATTTTACTGGGCTACGCACACACTGCTCAGGACCTAGAGGGCTGGCTATTCGGCAGCATCCTCTCGGTGAGCGATACTGATCTAACGGTATTTTTCAGCATCGCCTGCTTTACCTTGTTGGGTGCTACTTTGTTTATGCGGCCACTGCTGCTGACTCTCTTTGAGCCTAACGTGGCAGCGGTGCAAGGAGTGCGCACTCGCTGGATGAATTACCTACTTTATGCGATGATGATATTCGCCCTGATGGCCAGCTTCCAAGCGGTAGGCGCGGTACTATCCATCGGACTACTGGTGATCCCGGGCGCTATCGTTTCCCTGTTTACCAACAAAACCCAATGGCTCTTCTGGGGTGGCGGCGTGATCGGTGCCGCTGGCGCAGTGCTTGCTGTGATTCTCTCCGTCCCATGGAATCTCCCTGCTGGACCATCTATTGTGATGGTGCTCGGGCTGCTGTTTCTCATCGCCTACTTTCTCAAACCTGGGTCTATCTTACACAAAATCATTTTACCTAACAAAAAAACATGACAAACAAACAAACACTAATATGCGCGGCTATTTGTGCTGGCTCACTCCCAGCAGTAGCAAGTGACTCGTTAATTAAATTCGAGCCTCAGTTCCACCTCAGAATGGCACATGGTAACACCTCCCTTGCCGATCGAGAGATAGAACTTGGTGGGCATGATCCATCGCAGGATGGATTTACATTACAGGGCGTGGAGCTAGCAACCGTCTTCCACATTGGCGAAAGTTTTTCAGGAATGGCGGTGGCTAATATTTTCAAAAGAAATGGCCAAAGCTGGGATTCTGAGTTCGAGGAAGGCTACTTGAGTTTCCATGGGCTAGGAGAATCCATCACTCTGCGCGGCGGCAGGAAGCTGGCTAGCTTCGGAGTAATGAACCCTATCCACAGCCACGGCTTTAGCTTTGTAGATAGCAATGCGCCCATCGTAAGATACCTCGGAGAAGATGGCTTTGCTCTCGATGGTGCAGAACTACAGTGGGACTTACCTACACCTTGGGAGGATAGTCTGTTTATTGGCTTCGGCCAGGCCGTTACTCACACCCATGAGGAGGAAGACCACGGCATGATGGGTGGAGGCATGGGCGGGCACGCCCACGATGAAGAAGCAGAGATGGCGAGGCCTGAGGACGATGTGCTCACTCTCCGCTATCAGGTTAATCTTGGCTGCGATGATTTCCACCGTTTCATTCTTGGGGTTAGCTACCTAACAGGCACAAACGGCTTTGGTATGACCACGGATATTTACGGCCTTGATTTCAGTTATCTATGGCGTGAAAACGGCTATGAGCCTGGTGGCAAGCAGCTCCTCTGGCGCACAGAGTGGATCATGCGTGATGTAGAAAACGACGAAGGCGGATTCGATGACCAGGGCCTAACCACTGAGATCCTATGGCAATTCGCTGAGAACTGGGAAGCCGGCCTCCGCTACGATTGGCTGGAAGGAGTGGAGGACCCAGAACTCCTTGAGCGCAACCGCTATTCAGCAGCCCTAACAAGAAACTTCCAAATCAACGATCAAACATCCGCCCTCGTGCGGCTACAGTGGAACCACGATGAGATCAAAGGGGAAGGCAGCGAGGACAGCGTGTGGATCCAGTTCGGCTTCGATTGGGGCCCGGGCACTTCAAGTAACTAACCTCGATGAACATGCAAATCATCGGCCACGTCCACACCTGCTATGGTGAAAAATTTGGTGTGCCTCGGCAGCCAGGACTGGTCGATGATGCATGGGGCGAGTTGGTTTTCACCCCAGAGTTCAGGAATGCAGATGCCCTGCGTGGGCTGGAGGGCTTCTCCCACGTTTGGCTGGTATTTATCTTCCACCAAGCGGTGCAAAAGAACTGGAAACCAACCGTTCGCCCACCGAGATTGGGCGGCAACGAGCGAGTGGGCGTCTTTGCTAGCCGCTCACCATTCCGGCCGAACCCGATTGGGCTTTCCGCAGTTCGGTTAGACAGCATCGATACCAACCATCCCGAGGGACCAGTGGTGAAACTCCGCGGTGTTGACCTCGTAGATGGCACTCCGGTGTTAGACATTAAACCTTACATCACCTATGCGGATTCCCTGCCTGATGCGGTGTCTGGTTTTGCCCCGTCACCGCCTGCTCCACTCCCTGTTTCTTGGCTTCATGGGGTAGGAGGAGAACTCAGGGACACCACAAAATCACTGATCGAAGCCACCTTAGCAAACGACCCCCGCCCCGCTTACCAAGAGGAGGATGGCAGGGAATACGGCTGCCAGATCGGCAGCTACAACATCCGCTGGCAAGTCACTGAGGACTGCGTGGAGATCATTGGTGTTTCAGAGCTTGCCTGATTAAAGAAAGATTCGCGCGGTTCTATTGAGAACGAGGAATACTTTCCAGCCACTTGAGAAGCAGCTTCTTCTCTTGAGGTTGAAGCTTCGAGGCTTGGATATCTTCGCTCATTTTTCTAACATCCTCGGCAGTGTGTCGCGGAAACAATCGGCCAATACTTGGCAATTGGCTCAGCAAAGTTTGTCTTATTGAGGTAGCTTGTTTTACGAGTTCAATGCGCTGATGAGGATTGTTTTCTGTTTGGGCTATTTCCAGTGCCATCGCATAATGATTCTGCCCCAGTGCCTTTGCTGCCTGCTTGCGAGACGAGTAATCGTTTTCTCTTGCCCATGCCATTAGCTTTTGGGGATCTTGATCAGCTAGCTCATAAAGGAGAGTCATGCGCTTACCCTCGTAGTGCTGCTCAAGATGCATCGAGTCCGCCAAGGATCGATCATGCATTGTGAAATTTTCATACCATTGTATGGCTGCCTCTGGGTTTACCTTCGCCCACTGAACTCCTATTTCAAGTGTTAGGTTTTGATACTGGATGGATTCATCTTCCGTTAAAGCCGTTTTACCAGACCATGGCAATTCGCCTAACAAGTTTACCGATGATCGCAAGTCGCGCTCATTGCTAAGCCCTTGGACCAAACCGCGTAGTGCAACGGCTCTCTCATCAAACGGCTGCTCTCTGACTATTTCCATCGCCGTTGCCGCATCATACTCTGCAATGCGAGTGAAAATTTGATGCTCACGAATCCATCCAAATGCGTTTGCTCGCAGAAGCGAGAGTGCTAATGAATATTGATCAGACTTCCAGAACGCCAGCGCTGCACGAGGCTCATGCTCTGCCCAGCCTAGCGCAATTGAGCTTCTCAACTGCAGATCATTGAGTTTACAGCCCTGGTCTTTTAGCCATGCTATTAACCGCTTGGGATCGCTGCTAGCCATCCGTTCGATTGAAAAATCAACCATGGATTGAACTAGAGGAGGGAAATCAACAGCGACCGCTTCTTGGTCGTAGTAGTAAAATCGCTTTGCGATTTGCCGCCACTCGGCTTCGCTTAAGATCGCTACCAGTGCTTCGATTTTTTTCAGTTCCTCATCGTATAAATCTATCTCCACTCGGTTTGGATTATTTAAGATGAGATCGATACTGGATCTATCCGGCACGGCTAACTGCCCTGCTTTGTGCTTTTTCATCTCTGCATCAGCAATGGTAAGCAGGCGGGCGTAGGCTTGTTTGGCGGTTAGTGATTCAGCCTCTTTTCGGGCACGGTTGCTGCGTGCTAGCTCAGAAGTTTCAGCCACCTGATCTACCTCTGCGTCAATCTGCTCACTCAGGCCAAACCAATCGCTTTTTTGCGATACAGTTAGAAACAATGCCATGATCAGCACTACCACGCCGATCAGCCATGTGCGCGATTTACCCATAGCACCGAGCTTAGCGGGCAACCACTGCCCCGTCAACAAACGTGTCCGACCTAGCTAATCCGCATTGATCACCAAGCGCGTTAGGCGAGATGATCTTTACTTCTTCTTTGCGGCAGCGAGGGATTCCTCACTACGGGACTTAGCCCATGCGTAGTATTTGTCATCTGCGATAACAGTCAAGCTGCCAACCATGCCGGCGTGGTTTTCACCACAAAGCTGGGCGCAGATGACGGAAGTGGTCATTTCCTCCATGGGGCGGAACCACATTGGGATTTCTTTACCAGGGATGCAGTCCTGCTGGATACGCATTGGTACGATGGCGAAGTTATGGATCACGTCCTTGGATGTGACCTGCAGGATGGCATCGCGGCCGACAGGAAGTTTGAGAGTTTGTTTCTCAATAAAATCATCATCTCCGTTAGGATCGTTGGGGTCCAGACCTACAATATTCTCACCACTGACAAGAGAACCATCCGTGCGGCCAAAGATGCCGTCGTTTCCTGGATAATGATATGTCCATGCATATTGCTCTCCGACAACGCGCACTCGGGGGGCGTCTTTATCATTAGCAACCACACGCTCAAAGGTATCCGTGCGCTCAGCCCAAAGCGGGAAGGCAAAACCTAACAAGAAAACAGCTTCCACAATCACAACACCAATCTCAAGGTGAGTGGAGACGTGGCTTTTTACACCTGTGTAGGATGGCGTTGGGTTCCGCTTATGCCAGAACTTAAAGAGAGTGATGAGGAAGTAAGTGGTCCAACCAACAAAGAGCACGAGCATCAACCATGTGATGACGGCGTTCATCTGGTCAACCTGCTCGCCGTGCTGGGCGTAGTTCTTTGGCAGTGAAAAGAGATCGAGAATGGACATGATGTTAAATAGTTAACGGGAAATAGTTATTAGATAATAGGGGGCAGCTCTGGTGGGCTGGGGGAAGTTAGTCGGATAGTGAAGGATCAAAGTTTTCGCGTTCGCGTTTGGCCATGCGGGCGATGAAAAATATAATACCTATAAGCATAGGTATGATGATCAGCAGCATCACGAGCATCGCATATCCAGCGGCTACGGAGTCCTTGTGCTCGGCTCCTACTCCCATGCAGACGGAGCAGGCTTGGATCATTGTATTCATCATTGTTAGAGGTTTATATCGTTAGCTTTTTTATAGAAACGGACGCCGTAGATTGGCAGACAAACAGCTGCAATCGCACAGCTAGCACCAAAGATCATCACCCCAAGGCTTGCACTGTTCAGCAGGAAAAATGCCCACAATGCAACAAACACACACAGCAAAGTAGCAATGGTGATGAAGAGAATATGGAAACCTTTTAGGGACATGATGGGGAATGGTTAATTGTTAATGGGGATTAGCGGCCGAAGAAGTCTTGGTAATAAATGGGATCTGAAAAGGCAAAGCCAGTGATAGCCATGAGAGCGAATCCGAAGATCAAACCAAAACCGAAGAGCCAGTAGATCATCTTCTTTTCATGGTTTAAGTGCATGAAGATCAGGCTCACGAGAGTTGCCTTAAAGGTCGCTATCGCTAGACCTATAATCATATCATAGACATCAAAGCCACGATCGCCAAAGTCTAGCCACTCTATCTTAGCCACAGCCACGGTGAGGACGGTGCAGACAAAGAGGACGGCGCCGATCAGCATGTAGAGCTTCACGTGCTTTTTGATTTCTTCTGGGGAATCAGCCATTTTGAATTGTAATTGTTAAATTGTGATTATTGAGTGATGTTATCCGATTACATGAGGTAAAGGATAGGGAAGAGAAAGATCCAGACAAGGTCAACAAAGTGCCAGAAAAGACCGCCAACTTCTACTCGGTTAGCGAGCCACTCAGGTTTTTCGTTATACATTTTACGTCCGAAGAGGAGGTAGTATCCGAGGACAAGCGCACCGGCGATGACGTGTAATCCGTGCAGACCAGTGATGGTGAAATACGTTGCGTAGTAAGTGTTCCACTTGGGTGAGAAAACAGACTCAAAGCGCACTTGCTCACGAGGAACAGTCAGCTCAGGATAGTGAGTTTTTTTATGATCTGCTCCAGTGAAACCTTCGATCATACCCGGGTAGAGGGCGGTGATTTCATCATGGGTCATACCTTGAAGTTTTTCCACGGTGAGATCGTGATTGACCACAGCGGCAATTTCTTGCCAGCCCATGCGGAGTTTCTCAGTCTCAGTTGGCTCATGTCCCTTATCTTTAATACGCTCTTCAAGCTTGGAAACAATGATAAGGTGCTTTTCCCAGAGTGCCTTCATCTTGGGATTTGTTAGCAGCCATGAGTTATCGATAGCGGCTTGGGGATCGATCCCTTTTTTCTTTGCCTCCATCACAGTGTGGCGGAAATCAATAGCGTCCACATGCATAATGATAGAACTATCCGTGGTGATACCAACGGCTGACGTTTTATCCTTGAGTAAGAGGGATGAGTTAGCACCCGTTTTAGTATCGCTCAATTTACCCATACTAGGGTCAAACGAGATCGGTGCCTTGCCTCCGCTTGGGACAAAAATGAGCTTACCTACAGGCGATTGGATGTATTTCTTGTTCGCCTCTTTGGCTTTTTTGATGCGCTCATTGGCGATATCTTTGAGGGTTTTTCCTTCCTCGACTGCCTCGTAGTAGTTTTTGCCAGGGTAGTCTTTATCGAGTTCCTTCCAAACATCTCTGCTGATGGCAATGGCGATGTTGCTGTTTTCAGCAAGGGCATCTTTGAAGCTAGCCTTCGCTTTGGTGACGGTGTCCCATGTAAGTTTAGTTCCTTTAGCGAGGGTTTCACCGTTGTCTAACTTCACTTCATCTGCGAGGGCAAAACCTCCATCGGTGTATTGCTTCTCAAGGGTCTGGAAGTATTCCTTGTCTGGGCGTTCGAGATCGATGGTCAGTGCGGTTACATCGATGTTAAAGTTCTTAGTAGGTGCCCCCTCTTCCTTGCTGTGGCCTTGCGGATGTGCGTGGCCTTCAATAACCGTCATCGTCTGAGTCCGCACCGCTTGGTGATGGAACTTGGCTTTATATTCGAAACCCTTGAGAACCATAAACAGTGCCGCGCAAATCAGCGTGATGGTCATGTAGATCTGGAATTTCCGCCATTGCCTTAGTTTCAATGAAACCCAAGCAAACACCACCGTGACGGACGAACCAATCAGGACAAAGGTGTTAATCAATCCGGGAAGGATCGGAAGGGTTCGCTCTGGCCAAGGGTAATCAGCATAGATGCGGAGGAATACATAACCGGAGAACAGGCCGCCAAAGAGCATTACCTCGGAAGCGAGGAAGAGCCAGATACCGATCTTGGAGTTATTCAGCCCGGTGTCTTTCCGGGGTTCTACAACGTAGGGAATTTCCATGAGTGAAAGTTTGCTAAAGTGTTAGAGATAGAATGATGTTTTGGTTAGCCTTGCTGAGTGTTGTCTTCGACAGGCTCTTTCCATTGTGGGTAGAAGTCTTCTTCCACCTCTGGACGGGCGTATTCGTATGGACCGCGGTAAGTGACCGGCTCGGTAAGGAAGTTTCCGTGGCCAGGAGGTGTTGGGGTGGCCCACTCAAGGGTGCATGCGCCCCATGGGTTATCGTTTTCAACCTTCTTACCAGCTTTCCAAGAGAGGAAAATATTGATGATGAATGGAATCTGAGCAACTGCGAGCAACCATGCAGACCAGGACATGGTAACATTCATATCGATGTGTTTCAGAACCGTCTGACCAAAGACGTTGGCACTATCTGGATCGGTTAGATATGCCTCACCACCATTATACCAACGGCGGTGGAAGCCTGCCATCCCCTGCACAAGCATTGGGAAAAACAGGGTGTTCATCAGGATGAGAGACGGCCAGAAGTGCAAATGGTTCAGGAAACTGCTGGTATATCGACCCGTCATTTTTGGATACCAATGGTGGATTCCAGCGAAGAAACCGAAGAGAATACCTGGTGCTACCACGTAGTGGAAGTGGCCGATCACATAATAGGTATCGTGCAGGTGGAGATCTACCAAGTTAAACGCCAGAGGCAGACCTGTTAGACCACCAATTCCAAACATTGGCAAAAACGCACAAGCCCAGAGCATGGGCGGAGTGAAGCGGATAGAGCCGCCCCAGAGGGAAATCAGCAAGCAGGTGAGCAAGATCACCGATGGGATAGAAATCAGTGTTGTGGTGGTTTGGAAGAATGCAGAGATCGCTGGTCCCATACCGGTCATATACATGTGGTGCGCCCACACGATGAAGGAGAGGAAACCGAGAACGAGCACGCCGTAAACCATGGACTTGTAACCCCAAATCGGACGGCGGGTGTTCGCGGGAATAATCTCAGCCACACAAGCGATGGCAGGCAGCAGGAGAACGTAAACTTCTGGGTGCCCCAAGAACCAGAAGAGGTGCTGGAAGAGCAGCGGGCTACCACCACCAGAGGCATCAGAGAGGCCGATTTGGTTATGATACAGACCCGAGGGCTGGAAGAAGCTGGAGCCGAACATCCGATCCATCACCTGCATGATACCAGCGACTTCGAGAGGAGGGAACGAGAGAAGAAGGAGGAAACCTGTCACCAACATCGCCCAGACAAAGAATGGCATACGCATCCAGGTCATACCCTTGGCGCGTAGGTTAATGATAGTGGTAATAAAGTTCACCGAGCCTAGCAGCGATGAGGAAATCAACATGACGAGTCCCATCAGCCATTGGGTTTGTCCCGTCCAGAACTGGTGCGGATGCTGCAAATCCGCAAAAAATGCTAACGGCGGATAGTTCGTCCACCCAGACTTTGCGGCTCCTGTTTCTAGGAAGAAGCTGGCGCACATCATAATTCCACCTGCGAGGTACATCCAGTAACTTGCCATGTTCAGGCGCGGGAATGCCATATCGGGAGCACCGATCTGAAGTGGGGTAACGTAGTTACCAAAGGCACCAAAACCAAGCGGTACAATGCCGAGGAAAACCATGATTGTTCCGTGCATAGCACCAAACATATTATACGTCTCGCCAGGGAGCTTACCGTCCTTGAGCCATTGCGCCTTCCAATCATCAGTAAGGAACCAGCTCATCCAGCCTGGGAGAGGTTCGCTCGGGTAGGCAATACTCCAGCGCATGACCATCATCAGGTAGAATCCAAATAAGAGGAAACACAGCGCGGTGATACCGTACTGCAAACCAATCATTTTGTGGTCGGTGGAAAAAATATACTTCCGGATGAAACCCGGGTCGTGGTGATCGTCGTGGTGGTCGCTCATGGTGTGAGGAAAATTTGCGTTCGAAAAATGAATTTCTGTTAGTAAAAGTAATTACTCAACTGGGAGCAGAGTTTTGGGGTCAACAGGTGTGTTAGGATCAAGAGGTTTACCTTTAAGGTCGCGTTTGTATTTCGCGTTTAGCTCCTCGGCAGTCATTGGTCCGCCGGCGCGCTCCTTGGAGGTGGCGATAGCGTCTTCAGCCATTTCGATACTAATGACTTCACTGCTTTCGTTACCAAAGCTGTTACGGATGTAGTTAAGCAATCCAGCGAGGGTTTTTGCCTCCATACCGCCGCCCATGGCGGGCATGACACCGTTGTAGCTCTTTCCAGCCACCGTGATGGGGCCTGTGCAGCCGTTGAGGATGATCATTGCGGGGCGTAAGCTCTCACCTGTCACCCACTCAGAGGCAGCAAGTGGCGGATAAGTTGCGTTTCCTTCACCACCGTTCTGGTGGCAACCTGCGCACTGACTGTAGGCGGCTTTACCTTCCTTGACGTAAGCCGCTTTAGCTGGCTTAGGTGCTGCTTTGCCATCACCTGCATTCGGTGGGCCTTTGCGTACGTAGCCTTCTTTGACAAAGTTTTTGTAATCAAACAAGCTGCTCCCAAAGAGCACACCACCGCCGATGAGGACAACGACAGCACTTGCGAGAATCACCCAGAGGGAGATTGGCTCTGCACCTTCGGTAAGCATGTGGTTCTCCCGGCTCACAGCAGAGGCATCAACAAGCACGCTGCTGTTTTCATCGAGGTCCGGTTTGTTAGTGGATGGATCAGACATTTTGTTAGAATGGATAAATGGTGGAGAGGCTACTTCTTTTTGGCAGTGTTCGCAGGCTGGGCGAGGTCCTCTTTGGGTGCGTAGTCCATGGATGCGGGCATGGCATCGTCATGTTTCATGGACATGAGGTAGCTAACAAGTGCTTTTGCTTGGTAGGTCGGGTGACCAGCGTCATTAAACATTTGGTGCTGGGCGGGGCAGTTAGACCACGCCATTTCTTGTGACTGGCCGCTGTTTCCGCGCTGTAGTTCGTTGTTGCGAGGGTTTTTCAGGTGTTCCATGAGCCATTGCTCAGCAGACATTGTTTCGCCCGTAGCTTTGCTGTAAGCAGCGGCGTAGGTTTCGGCACGGTAGCCAACGTTCATCAAGTCTTGCCCCATGCGGGTGCGGCCGATGTGTGCGTATTTTTCACCTTCGTAATCGTAGAAACTGGTCTCACGGCGGGTGTCGATAGCATCATCCTTGATGTAGATTCCGGCGGCGTCTTTTTTCCAAAGTTGCTGGCCAGCATACTCGGGGCGGATCAATTGGGAGTGGCACTGCGCGCAGCCGTTTGCAGCGTAAATAGAGGCTCCGTTTTCCACCCTGCCTGCGTAATTGTGCTGGTAGTAGGGTGCGTCTTCGTCCTCGTTCATCTTCACTGGCTCAAGGGCGCTGAGCTTAGCAACGGGAACGGCAATGATAAATACCCACGCTAAGCCAAAGCTAGCGATCATTCCGATCATAAAGGATTTAAGTGTCATTGTGATTAGATTAAAGTTTTCAGTTTGAAGTTTGAAGTCTTACTCGCTTCAGGCATTACGCCTTGGCGCTTTTGGCTTCCTCGATCTCTTCGATATCACCTTCTGGTCCGTGTGGGCCGAGTGCGGAGTGACCGCGGCGGAGCAGTGTGGGGTGTGAGCTACGGCGCCCAAGGCGGAGCCACATCAGCTTGAGATGAAGGAAGAAGAAGACGTTTGCGTAGAGAATGAAACACCATGCCACTGTGTTACCAATCATGAATGGAGAAGAGGTATCGACCACAGTTTTCCATGGGAGCAGGTGGTTTTCCTGAGCGGCACCTTGCTGGAATCCTCCGAGCAATGAGCTGAAGAGCACAATGAATACCACACCGTAGATTGAGAACCAGAAGTGCGTGCGAATGAGGCGTTTGGAGAGCCACTCACGGCGGGTGATACGCGGCACGATGAAGTAGATGGCACCAAACATACACATGCTGAAGAATCCGTAAACGGCCAGCATCTCGAACCCGTAGTTCGCATTGGTAAACTGAGTGAATTTCAGCGAGTAGGGGTGGGCGAGGATGGCACCAAGCCCAGCCAAGGAAAGCATGCCAATGACACCAGCGATGGTGAAACGCAGCGATGGGCTATTGGCAACGGTTTCTTGCTGACCGGATGTGGTTTTGAGGATGTTTACACCCGTGGCGATGAGCGGCACGCCTACGAGAACTGCGGCGGCCGCACCTGCGTATTGCAGGAAAACCGGAATCGGCGCACCCATGATGGCGTGCATACCTGCCCATGGAGCGATGATTGCTAGTGCCCAGAATCCTCCGATGGAGTATGAGTAGTTATAGATCGCACGACCACTGATCTTGGCGGCAAGGTAGTAGGCGGAAGCAATCGCAATCGGGGCAAAGAACAAATAGATCAATGCGTAGCGGAACCAGCTATTGATCGCGGTAGCCATCAGCGCGGGCACCTCGAAGACGTTTACGTAGAGGTTTGCAGTGAGATAAACCCACGGAAACCAGAGGACGGCACCCATCAGATACCATTGTGAAATGTAAGTATGGTTTCCACGGCGCACGCGGAAAGCGATCACTGCCCAGATGGCGATGGCCGCATAAGCAGCCAGCAGCACTGGCCAGACAAATGTTGGAAAATCCATCCAATGTTTTCCTGTGCCGAATCCAGCAAGGATACCAATGGTGCCGATCAGCACGCCGACGTTCCAAACGTGACCCGCTACCAGGAGTGTGCCTGCATTTTTGCTAGGCTGGCGGGAAAGGCGAGCCATCAGCCAGATCATTACGCCAAAGGCAGCCTGAGCGCCCCAGCCGTAGATCATGGTATTGATGTGAGCGGGGAAGCTGCGGCCGTACTGAAGGCAGGCACATTCACCGAGGAAACCTACGTTATGCAGCTTCGCGGAGGCAATAATGCCCAGCACGAGTGATACAGCTAACCAAGCAGCGCCGCTGCAGAAGAAAAACATCACGGGGTGGCGCAGCGAACGGTCGATCTGATCGCGCAGCTCAATATCCTCGATGGTGGGAACTTGACTTTGGGTGGACATCTTATTTGTCAGAATTGGTGATTCGTTGTTAGAAACTTACTTAGCAAGCCACTCAGCGATGGCTTTCATCTCTTCATCACTGCACATGCCGATGAACGGCTTCATGGCGGGAGTAAGAGCGGTGGTGCGGGCGCCGGACTTGATGTCCTGCATTTGTTTCAGAAGATAGGCGGCATCTTTGTCAGCAAGTGATGGGTAGATGGTGGCGGTGGGAGTTTTACCATCGGGGCCGTGGCAGGTGGCACAGTTTTTGGCGAGGTAGGCCTTCTTGCCAGGGTGGCTTCCGCCGCCGGATGCTGCCTCGAGTGCTTTCTTGTGACTCTCAGTGCCAGGGACAAACTGGCTAGACGCCTCAGGCTCCATCTTCACGGCAGTGCCCATGGTGTCAGGTTTTTTACCCGCAAGCTGCTCCTGCTGAGAAGCATCAACAGCGGCTTTTACCTCAATGCGCTTTTCCTTGCGGATGTCCTCGACGTTTTGCCCAGGCTTGGTCGCGCAGACAACGATGGCGGATACCGCGCCGAACAGACCAAAGTAGGCCAGCCCCCACCAGAAGGTGTTGAAACGACGGAGCGGAGTATCGCGGTGGTTAGAATACTGAGTGGACATATCCAGTGGTTAGTTAAAAAGGTTAGCAGATTCCAGAATGCGGGGATCGCGGTGCGGGTAGAGACTGGTTTTCGTCAGCGCGCGCAAGTAGATGAAGGCAAAGAATGCGCCAACGGTGACAAAAGCAAGAATATCAAAGAAAACATTACTTCCAGCAGGGAACAAGCTAGCGCCATTTGTCACTGAAGGTCCACGCTCAGGTGCAACAATCAGGTAGTGATCCAAGGCGTGTAGCACAAACAGGTAGATAGTGATCGGAATCATCAGGGCTGGCTTTTTCTTAACATCCGCACGGATGAGGAAGAGGAATGGCAGTGCAAAGTGACCGAACACCAGAGCGATGCTGCCAAGGTTCCAGCCCTCGGTGTTTCGCAGAAGGAAATAGGATGTCTCCTCGGTGATATTCGCATACCAGATCAGGAAGAACTGGGAGAAGGAAACGTATGCCCAGAAAACAACAAACGCAAAGGTGAGCTTACCCATGATGTGGTGGTGCTCAGGGCTCATAATTTTCTGCATATAGCCATTCTTACGCAACACGATGCTTGTTAGAATAAGAAGAGCCATGCCATTGAGCGCACATCCAGCGAAGAAATAGACACCATACATGGTGGAGAACCACTTGTAGTCGAGTGCTTTGAGCAGGTCAAAAGCAAGGAAGGTAGCGGTGAGGGCAAAGATAGGCAGAATCACTGCGCAGCGACGGCGCGCAATTTTGAGACGCGCGATGCCGGGGTTCGGATCCGTATCCTGATCGGTAGAAAGTTTACGCAAGTAGTAAACGCCACCACCGAGGAGCACGAAGTAAGCAATCATGCGGCCTAACCAGAATGGCAGGTTCATGTAGAAGTGCTTAGCCGCCAGCAGGTGGTGGAATGGATTTCCATGGCTGTGGTGCAGGGCATCAATGGCACTGCCGTAAACCCCTACCCCATCGAGATTGCGGTGCTCGTTCATCCACTCGAAAAGGTGCTGCTGCACGCTTGGGAAGAAAAACGGAATGGCAATGATGCCCATCCACGGGAACACACATGCGAGGTGCTCCATCAGGCGGCGCACTGACACGCCCCAACCTGAGTTGGAAACATGGTGGAGAAGAAGCCAGAAAGCACCACCAAGGGTGAGACTTACAAAAAATGCAAAGGCGAAGAGCCACGAGTAAGCGTAGTTTCCGGCACGGGTATCAGCCGCCTCATAGTGACCGTCCACCACTGGGTTATCAGCAAAGAGGAGATAGGCGCTAATGATAATGCCCACGAGAGCGACGATGCCGCAGCCGGCAATCCACTTACCAAGCTTTCCTTGGCCGATGTGCTCCCCATCTGCGGGGATGTCTTGGGATGTAATAAAGTGACCCATTTTAGAGAAAGTTTGAAGTATTCAGTTTGAAGTTTGAAGAATCGTAATTATTCAGCGGCGGCTTGTTTATCAGCAGCTTGGAGGGCGCGGAGGTAAGCGATGATCGCCCAGCGGTCTTTGACGGGGATGTTATAGCCGTAGCCACTCATCAATCCCTTACCGTTGGTGATGGTTTCAAACATCTGGCCATCGGGGTATTTCTCACGGGCGAAACCGTCTTCTTTCAGGTTCCGTGTGGCAGCGATGCCCGCAACGGCGACCGTTCCCTTACCGTCGGCAGCTTCACCGTGGCAAGGCATGCAGGAAACACGATAGCGCTCCTCGCCGTGACGGATGAAGGCGGGAAGAGTTTCTCCGGTGAGTTCAAGCTCGGATGGCATTCCATCACCGTAGGCATCGCCCATGTGGCCAGTGTGAACGTATTCGACGGAGTTACCAAAGCTAGGGCCGCTGCCGTCGGGTTCAAAACCACGAGGCACGGTGCCAGCAACAGGCTTGCGCGAGCCCATGCCATCGGCAAAGAAATCATTCTGCGACTGCGTGCGCACCTTGTCCTGATCATCCATATCGGGGAACATCCGGATCGGTGTGCTGCTAAACTTATCACCACGGAAACCGAAAAAGCTCACGGTCAGAACGGCGATCAGGGCAAATGCTAGAAAGAAATAGCGCATGAAATGGTTAGTGGGAAATGGTTAATGGGAAATGGGTATTTTTGCACCGCTGGGGCGGTGGGATTAGTCGGTGGGTTCTTCGACGAGTTCGATGTTTGAGCCGCCGGCGTCCTCGAGGAGGGATTTGGTTTCCTCAGAGGAAAAGCGTGGGTCACGAGCCTCGATGGCGATGAAGAATCCATCGTCAGTAGCACGGGCAAACTGGCGACTCTCAAACAACGGGTGATTGAGGCGCGGAAGCTGCATCAGCGCGAGCAGCCCGAAGAGAGTGGTAAAACCAGAGAAGAGGATCGTCAGCTCGAACATAATCGGGAAGAACGCCGCCGTGGTGAAAATGTTTGCCGGCTTCGCCTGCACAACAGTTGGGTAAAGATAAACCTGAGTGGAGTAAGCAAGGATGAACGCGGTGATGATACCGAGCGTTCCGCCGAAGAATACCAAATAGGGAAGGATAGATTTTTTCATGCCCATCGCCTTATCCAATCCGTGGATCGGGTAAGGTGAGTAGCAGTCCCACTTTTTATGCCCGGCATCGCGCACCTTTTCCGCTGCCTTATAAAGGGCGGAGGCACTTTGAAACTCGGCGAGGTAGCCGTAAACTCGTTTTGCAGTCATGGAGAAGATGGTTTAGACAGGATTAAAAAGATGATTTTGATTTTTCCTAGGAGGCTTAGTAAACGGAGCCTTCAATTTCGTGCTGATAAGCAGACTCGGACTTAGTGCCCTGGTCATCGAGCTCTTCTTTATCGTCGTGGTGCGGGTCACTTTCAGGAAGTGTCCACTTCACCTCGGCAATGTTGATGCACGGAAGGAACTTGAGGAAGAGAAGGAAGAGAGTGAGGAAGAGACCAATCGTTCCCACGTAGGTCATAATATCCACCCAGCTTGGGTTGTAGTATTTCCAATCACCTGGCAGCCACATACGCGGCAGAGTGGTGACGATAATAACAAAGCGCTCGAACCACATACCGGCGTTCACCGCCATGCAGACCCCCATGACAATCCAGAGGTTCTCTCGGCAATACTTAAACCAGAAGAGCTGTGGTGAAAGCACGTTGCAGGACATCATCGCAAGGTAGGCCCACCAGTATGGGCCTGCGATACGGTAGAAGAAGGCCGCGCCCTCATATTTAGCACCAGAGTAGAAGGCCACAAAGAGCTCCATCAAGTAGGCGTAACCAACGATGGTTCCGGTAAGGAGGATGATCTTTGCCATATTCTCAATGTGTTTCATCGTGATCAGATCATGCAGACCGTAGATATAACGGGCTGGGATCATGATGGTGAGCACCATGGCGAATCCACCGAACACCGCACCTGCCACGAAGTATGGCGGGAAGATGGTGGTGTGCCAACCAGGCACAACGGAGGTGGCGAAGTCAAAACTAACCACCGAGTGCACCGAGAGAACGAGCGGGGTGGAGAGGGCGGCAAGCAGGAGGTAAGCTACCTCGTAGTGGCTCCACTGGCGGTTTCCTCCGCGCCATCCGAGAGAGAAGATACCGTAGAGAAGTTTGCGCAAGCCAGGCTTACAGCGATCACGGATGGTTGCGAGGTCAGGAACCATGCCGAGATACCAGAAGATCAGGGAGATGGTGAAGTAGGTGGAAACGGCAAACACGTCCCAGAGGAGAGGTGATTTGAAGTTTTGCCAGATGGCGTTGGCGTTTGGAATAGGAGCCAGGAACCAGACCATCCAGATACGACCAACGTGGAACATCGGGTAGATACCCGCGCAGCAAACCGCAAAAATGGTCATCGCTTCCGCCGCTCGGTTAATCGACGTCCGCCAGTTCTGCCGGGTGAGGAAAAGAATCGCGGAAATCAACGTTCCGGCGTGTCCAATACCAATCCAGAACACGAAGTTGACAATCGGCCAACCCCACATGGTGCGGTTGCTGTTCCCCCATACACCAACACCAGTGGAAACGAGGTAGAATAATCCGCCACCCACACCGATCATGGCGATCAGCACGCTGGGGATAAACAGAAACCACCAGATGGCGGGTTGCTTGTTTTCAAGAATGCCACAAATACGCTCGGTAATCCAGTTGTAGGAACGGTTGTTGAGAATGAGCTTCTCACGCTCCATGACTGGAATCACGGGCTTGTTCGGGTCTTTGGCGATAGTCGTTTCGTGCGACATGATTGGTATTTTTTTGACAGAATTAACAGAATGAACAGAATTTTTGCTTCCGTGGTTTCAGTTTTTTCCGTGGTTGAGAATTATTTGTTAGAATCAAAAACTTTGCGTTTACCTCTAGTGCATGGTGACGGTGGCGCGGCCACGGGCTTTGGCATCTGGCATCTTCGGGTTCGGGTTCTTCACCCGAGCAAGGTAGCTGGTGCGCGGGATGGTGCCGATGTAGTTGAGCAGGGCGTAGTTACGCTTGGAGTCACGTGCACGCATGACGGTGGCATCTTTTTTGTCCATCATATTACCAAAGGCAATGGCATTGGACGGGCAGGCATCTTGGCAAGCGGTGCGGACAGAATCAACCTTCGGGCGGAGTTCTTGATCCGTGATGGTGACCTCGGTAGAGGGAACACCAGCGGCGTTAACCTTGTTTTTGAGGTTGGCTTTCACCTTACCTTTGGCGGACTGGATGCGCTGCACACAGTAGGTGCATTTTTCCATCACACCACGCATACGGACGGTAACGTTCGGGTTGCGCTGGAGGTGTGGCGCTTCTCCCACTTGTTTCTTACCGCCAGGACCTTTGTAGAGGTTCTTGTGGATGAGCGGGTTACGCTTGTTGTAATCGAAGAAGTTGAATCGGCGTGCTTTGTATGGGCAGTTGTTCGCGCAGTAGCGAGTCCCGATGCAGCGGTTGTATGCCATGGTGTTTAGACCATCCTCGGAGTGGACGGTGGCGTTTACTGGGCAAACTGTTTCACATGGTGCAGCTTCACACTGCTGACATGCCACTGGCTGAGGAATCATTTCTGGGTTGTCCTCGTCCATGGTGGGGACTTCGTGTCCGTGATCGTCTTTTTCGGTGAGAAGTTTTCCATTTTCATCCGTCTTCTGCACGGCGGCGAAGTAGCGGTCCATGCGGATCCAGTGCATTTCACGCCCCATGGCAACTTGCTGTTTTCCGACGACTGGGATGTTGTTCTCAGCCTGGCAAGCGACGAGGCAGGCATTGCAGCCGATGCAGTTATTTAGATCGATAGTCATCGCCCACTGCTGACGCTCATCGAAGAGGTGCTTGTTCGCCTTGGCATCATCGTGCCATGTGGAGGAGCCTTTGGGTTTGTAGAGGGAGATGTTTTCCGGTGCGTGGGAGTCCATACCCTGCTTAGAGACCGTTGCCAGCTGCTCAGCGAAGTCTTTGCCGTGCTCACCATTGGTGGTTTCTGTGGAAATCTCACGGGCAAGCGCACGACCATACATGGCGTGGTGCTCTTGGGTCATGGCGATGGAGTATCGCTTATCGGCAGACTTCACCGTGGCGCCTGTGGCGAGGTAAGGAGTCTTAGCATCGCGCAGGGAGTAGGCATTGAAACCTGTGTTCACACTGACGAGGCTGACGTTTTTCTCGTTGTCTGTGTCGCGGCTCAGCTCATCGTGCTCATTGAAACCTTGACCGTATCCAAGCGAGATGGAGATGACGTTATCGGCGTGGCCGAATCCGATCATCACCGCGCACTCAAGATCGCGACCATTCACGCTGAGCGTCACTACTGGATTGGCGTGGCTTTCACCTTCGCCATCGGGACCTACACCAGCATTTTCTGCCGGCCAGATTCCGTAAACTTTGCCCTTGGGCTGAAGTTTGAGAATTTTATCATACACGCCGAGGTCCTTGGCAGTTTTTGGGGAAACAACAGCGACGTTGTCCCAGCAGACTTTCGTGATTGGGTCTGGTGCCTCTTGTAGCCAGGCGTTGTTTGCATATCGACCATCGTAGATCGAGCCATCCGTGGCGAAGATCACCTCGTAGTTGCCCACGGAAGGAGCATCAGGAACAACGGCTTTCACCAGTCCCCCACCCTTAGGCGCAGCAGCAGGAAGGGTTGATTGTTTCCAGTAACCATCGCGCAGGAGCTGCATCCAATTCTTATCAGATGCATCGGCAATACCAGCGAAGGTTTTGCGCACGGCATCGTAGGATGGTGATGTCTCCTCACCATCTTTGGCGGAGTCAAAAAGCTTACCCGTAAGCAAGCAGAGCAAAAGGTCGATCTCTGAAACGCCATTGTAGAGAGGCAGGATCATCGGCTGCACCACGGTGTAAACACCCAGCGCGCTACGGGAATCACTCCAGCTCTCAAGGTAATGCGCGGCGGGGATGTGGTAATCCGCAGCGTGTGCAGTGGCGTCCTTGCGTAGGCCTGAGTGGAAAACGGTTGTGTTACCAGCGGCGGCAGCAAAGCCATCGAGGTCATACACGGGGTTAGCAGGTGTTAGAAGCACTAGCGCATCCAGCTGCTTGGCGTTGAGGTCAGCGATCAGGTTCTCGCTGTTTCCGTAGCCTACTTTCTCTGTGAGAACAGGCTTTACAGTAGCGCCGTAGTTAGAAAGCGCGGTGTTGATTGCGATGCAAATTTGCTGTAGCTCCTTGCTCTGGCGCGTGCCCGCGACAACCACGCTCTTACCTTTATTCGCCAACAGATCAGCAGCGCATTCGTCTGCCCACTTCTGCTCGATCGGGGTGAGTTTTTCACCGCCAGTTGCAGTTGCCTGCGCACCAACCTTCGTGGCAATGGCTGCAGCCACCTTGATAATCTGGCTCGGTGCCTTACGCATCCGGTGATCCGCCAAACCACCTGTTAGGGAGAAACCAGACTCCACAATGTAGAGGCGATTCATCCGGCGAGGATCGGTCTTCTGCTTGTAGTCAGAGCCCTCAATGAAACGGTTCTGATAGAAACCACTCACCGGACCTTGCTGGTCAAGCTCTAGGAAATCACTATCGAGCGAGAGGACAACCTTCGCTTTGGAGTAGTCAGCCACCACGTCAGCACCAGCACCGAAGGCGGCGGCATTTGCCTGCTTGCGGGCTTCACCCGTTAGGGGCTCGTAGGAATAAAACTTGGCATTAGCGTACTTGGCCTTGAGCTCTTTAACAAGCCGACTACGCGTAGGCGACTCATCTTCACCGACGACAAAGCCGATCTTCGCATCCGCCGTGGCTGCCTCAGCGAGTGCTTTAACGACGGCCTCGCGGCTTGATTTTTCACCCTTCGCGAGAAACTCACGGGAGCGTGCAGGATCATACATATCCAGCACGGATGCCTGAGTGAAAGAATCCGTCCCGCCAAGCTTATCAAAGCGTTTGTTAGGCTCCAGCTTGGTTGGGCGGCCATCATGTGTGGTCACAACAAGCGGCACCGCACCATTCGCACGCGGCATGGAAGTGGCGTAGTGCACTGGCTTACCAGGAATGCTCCACTCAGGAGACTCAGCAAATGGGATGATCAGCTTCTCAGGGCGACGGCATGCCGCCAAGCCCATACCCGCCAGCGCGGATGAGGCACCCATAAGCTTCACAAACGAACGGCGTGAAAGCTCGCGCTCCTCTTCGGTTTCCATCTGGGCAGAGCCCTCTGGGAACTCACGATCCAAGGCGTCTTGAAAACGCTCAACGCCTTCTTTTTCGCCAAGGCTACGCCAGATTTTTGTGCCGTCCTGCTTATTCGCAGCATCATCTGATGCTCCGTTGGTCGGCTTATTGGTGATCCGATTGCTCATTTGCTTAATAGGAAAAGTATTCTCTGAGGGAAAAATTAACGGTGACAGGTGAAACAGCTTTCTTTCGGGTGCACGCTCCAGTTTTTCTTCAGGAGCAGGCCTAGCTTCTTCTGCGCAACGGCCTCGCTATCGCCGTCTTTCAAATCAATCTTCTCGGCCAGCTCTTTGTTATCGGCCAAGTATTCCAGCACTTTGTAGTCAAGGTTGTAAACCTCCTCCAGCGGGCGCAAGTGCTCCTCTGGTGAACGGTGACACTCAAGGCAGAAATCCATACTCAAGCTCTTGGCGTGGAACACCTTACGCATCTTGTGCACCTCGCCGTGGCAGGACTTACAGGAAACACCACGGTTCACGTGAGCAGAGTGGTCAAAGTAAACGTAGTCAGGAGATTTGTGAATGCGCACCCACTCGATAGGTTTCCTAACAGCACCCTCGATCGGTGCGTGGTTTTCATCCACACCCATCGCAGCACGCAGTGGTGCCAACTTGGCGTTTCCTTTTTGGATATGTTCGTGACAGTTCCAGCAGGTGTTCGCCGTAGGGATACCAGCGCTTGGAGACTTATCGACAGAACTATGACAGTAGCGACAATCAATACCCAGCTGATTTGCGTGCAAATCGTGATCATAAGCAATCGGCTGATCCGGTTGATAGCCCACGCGCTGGGCCTTGGGCGTACCCCAATACGAAAAGGCTGCGGTAAGCCCTAACACTACAAAAATCATACATACCGCTATCTTTAGCGGTAAAAAATTAGTCCATCGCGGAAAAAAATTAGCCATGTCGTCGCGCCGCTTCTATCCCTTGTGAAATTTTTCACAAGCATAATTTGTGAAAAGTGTTTGAAAACCTCAAAAGAAGTGCCTCCCGTCAATTTAACAGTCATCCTCACTAAAAAAGCTTTGAAAATCTCAACAAAAAAGTGCCGCAGCTAACTGAATAGCTACGGCACTTGAAATGGATTGAGTGAGTGACTCTAGCGGCAATTACGCGCTAGCCTCTTCATCGCTACTTGCCGGCTTGGCCTGAAGTGATGGCTCTTCCTCAGCGGCAGGAGTTTCACCCTCGGTGGGTTCTTCCTCTTGCTTAACTGGCTCTGGCTCTTCCACGGTGAACTCGATCTCTGTATCGCGGTGCTGGTGGAAACCAGTTCCAGCAGGGATGAGGTGACCCATGATGACGTTTTCCTTGAAGCCTTGGAGGTAATCAACGCGGCCGATAGTGGAGGCATCTGTGAGGACACGGGTGGTGTCCTGGAAGGATGCTGCGGAGATGAATGACTCCGTTTCCAGGGAGGCTTTGGTGATTCCAAGAAGCACTGGCTCAGACTCGGCGGCGGCACCACCTTGGCTGACAACTTCTTCGTTGGCTTTCTTGAACGTAGTGCGATCAATCTGATCGCCCCAGAGGAATTCAGTGTCACCTGGCTCGGTGATCTTCACCTTGCGGAGCATCTGGCGGATGACGATCTCAATGTGCTTGTCATTGATCTCAACACCTTGCAGACGGTAAACGCGCTGAACCTCATTGGTAAGGTGCTCTTGCAGGGCTTGTGAGCCGCAGGCTTCTAACAGATCATCTGGAGAAACTGGCCCTTCAGTGATCTGATCACCACGCTTGAGCTGATCGCCCTCGCCAACGATGATGTGTTTACCCATCGGCACGAGGTGATCTGCGTGCTCGCCAGTTTCCATATCGGTAACGATGACCTTCTTCTTACCACGGACATTTGGACCGTAGGAAACTTCACCGTCGATCTTGGCGATGGTGCAGGCATCCTTAGGACGGCGTGCTTCAAAGAGCTCAGCGATACGTGGAAGACCACCAGTAATATCTCCTGTTTTGGAGATTTTACGCGGCGTTCTGGCTAGCTGAGCACCACCCTTAACGTTGCCACCTTCTTTGACAGAGAGGTGGGCACCTACAGGGATGGAGTAGCTGGCGAGAACTTCTGAAGTCTTCTTGTCAACGATGACGATCTGCGGGTGCAGGTCCTCTTTGTGCTCGGTGACAACCATGCCTTTTTTACCGGTTTCTTTGTCGGTCTCGGATTGGACGGTGATGCCTTTGATCATATCACGGAACTCAATCTTACCTGCTTTCTCAGTGAGAATTGGCACGTTGTAGGGGTCCCAAGTGACGAAGGTTTGACTCTTCTTGACCTTTTCACCGTCAGGTATGGAGATAACGGAACCGATCACGAGGTTGTAGGACTCAAGCTCAAGGCCGTCTTTATCGCGGATGGCGATGGAGCCTTTTTTGTTGAGGGCAACGAAGTTTCCATCGGCGTCCTTCACAGCACGCACGTCTTTGTAAACAACCGTGCCGCCGTTCTTAGCCTTGATGATTGGCTGTTTGAACGAGGATGATGCCACACCACCGACGTGGAATGTCCGCATGGTAAGCTGGGTTCCCGGCTCACCGATAGACTGGGCGGCGATGATTCCTACCGCTTCACCAATTTTGGCAACTTCACCAGTGGCGAGGTTCAGGCCGTAGCACTTCTGACAGCAACCACGATCAGCTTCACAGGTGAGTGTGGAGCGGATTTTGAGTCGCTCATAGCCGAGGTCTTCAATCTTATCAGCTTCTTTTTCGCCGATGACCTGACCTGGCTTGACAATCACATCGCCAGAGACGGGATCCGTAACTTTTTCAGCAGAAACGCGACCATTAATACGTGATGCAAGGGAAGCTGCTTCCTCATCGTTTTCGATGATTGGCATAGCAGTGATTCCATTGACAGTGCCGCAGTCTTCTTCAAAGACGATCACATCCTGAGAAACGTCCACGAGCTTACGGGTCATGTATCCGGAGTCCGCAGTTTTCAGTGCGGTATCGGCAAGACCTTTACGCGCACCGTGGGTGGAGATGAAGTATTCCAGCACGGAGAGACCTTCACGGAAGTTAGAAGTGATCGGGCGCTCGATAATGTCACCAGAAGGCTTAGCCATCAGACCACGCATTCCGGAGAGCTGCTTAATCTGCTGCTTGTTACCACGAGCACCGGAGTCAACCATGAGGAAGAGCGGGTTCGCGCGCTCTTGGCCTTCGTTGTGCTCAAGCTTACGGTAGAGGGCATCTGCGATGTTGTCAGATGCGTGAGTCCAAATATCAATCACCTGCTGGTAGCGCTCGTTGTCAGTGATGACACCGTTACGGTATTGCTTGGTGACTTTCTCAAGTTCAGCGTAGGCTTTCTCAAGCTCGCCTTTTTTCTCCTCGGGGATCACCATATCGATGATACCGATGGAGATACCAGAGCGGGATGCCTCTTTGAAACCAAGCCCCTTGAGATCATCAAGGACTTCCACTGTGCCTGCCTGGCCAGCTACCTGATAGCAACGCCAAATGATGTCGCCAATCTGCTTCTTACCAACGTTGAAGTTGATGAAGCCGAGTCCGGACGGCCAGATTTCATTGAAACGCACACGACCTGGTGTGGTCTCGATGATCTTTGGCTCGGAGTCACCGTAGGGTTTGTCACCATCGTTGTAGTCTGGGTTACGCAGGCGAATCCAATCGTGGTATTTCACCTTGCGGGAAGCGATGGCGTATTCCACCTCAGTGGTGTTTTCAAACAACGGAAGGTGCACATCCTTACGCGCCTCAAGCTCTTTAGCCGTAAGCTGGCGAGCGTAGGTGAGGTAGTAGGAGCCGAGAATGATATCCTGGGATGGGACGGCAATCGGTTTTCCAGATGCAGGGGAGAAGATGTTGTTAGGCGCAAGCATGAGCTGGCGCGCCTCCATCTGTGCCTCTACGGAGAGTGGCACGTGGACAGCCATCTGGTCACCATCGAAGTCCGCGTTGAACGCAGTACAAACGAGCGGGTGCACACGGATCGCGGAGCCCTCAATAAGCACTGGCTCGAATGCCTGGATGGACAAACGGTGCAGCGTAGGTGCGCGGTTCAGCATGACAGGGTGCCCTTTGGTTACCTCCTCAAGGATGTCCCAAACTTCTGTCGTTTTGCGGTCGATCATCTTCTTGGCACTACGCACGGTGTGGCAGTAGCCAAGCTCTTTCAAGCGGCGGATGATAAATGGCTCAAACAAAGTAAGTGCCATCTTCTTAGGAAGACCACACTGGTTGAGCTTCAGCTCAGGACCCACTACGATGACGGAGCGGCCTGAGTAGTCCACACGCTTACCAAGCAAGTTCTGGCGGAAACGTCCCCCCTTACCCTTGAGCATGTCAGAAAGTGATTTCAGGGCGCGGTTGCCAGCACCTGTGACGGCGCGGCCGTGGCGACCGTTATCAAAGAGGGCATCAACTGCCTCTTGAAGCATACGTTTCTCGTTCCGGATAATGACATCTGGTGTCTTCAGTTTAAGAAGGTTCTTGAGGCGATTATTCCGGTTGATCACGCGACGGTAGAGATCGTTAAGATCAGAAGTAGCAAAGCGACCACCTTCGAGTGGCACCAGCGGACGAAGATCTGGTGGGATCACTGGGAGCACGTTCATGATCATCCACTCTGGGCGAGTGTTTGATTGATCGAAACCGCGAGCGAGTTTGATGCGCTTAGCGAGCTTCTTCTTGGTCTGCTTCGAGCGGGTGTTTTGCATTTCCTCCTCAAGCTGCTCGGTGAGCTTCTCAAGGTTTACACCAGAGAGGAGTGACTGCAGAGCAGCGGCACCCATTTCGGCTTTGAATGCACCGTCACCGTATGCGTCTTCAGCATCGAACAGCTCACTCTCGCTGAGGAGCTGGCCAAGCTGTAGCTCGGAGTTACCAACGTCAGTCACTACGAAGTCCTCATAGTAAATAATACGCTCAAGCTGGCGGGCGGCGAGGTCAAGGACGAGGCCGATGCGAGATGGCATACACTTGTAGAACCAGATGTGGGAAACAGGAACGGCAAGCTCGATGTGGCCCATGCGCTCGCGGCGCACACGGGAGAGAGTGACCTCTACGCCGCAACGATCACAAACGACACCTTTGTGTTTGATACGCTTGTATTTTCCGCAGGCACACTCCCAGTCACGGGTGGGACCGAAGATACGCTCACAGAAGAGACCGCCTTTTTCAGGTTTGAATGTGCGGTAGTTAATGGTTTCAGGATTCAGCACCTCACCGCTGGACCAGGAACGAATGGTTTCTGGTGCTGCTACGGTGATGGCGACGTGATCAAACTGCTCAGGCTTGTCATTGACTCCGAAGAGTTCACGCAGGTTAGTTTCAACGCTCATAGAATAGTTATCAGTTAATAGTTATTAGTTAATGGGTCTGCGCCGTCTGGAGAACGGCGGGTTGTGTTTATCTGCGGATTAGAGTGTTAGATCATCGAGGGAGAAGTCTGAACCACCTTTCTTAGGTGCACCACCCGTTCCTGGGCGGACATCTAAGCAGAGCGATTGCATTTCTTTCATCAGGACGTTGAAGGATTCTGGCGTGCCAGCCTCCAAGTTATTGTCCCCTTTCACGATTGCCTCGTAGATGCGAGTCCGGCCTTGCACGTCATCTGACTTCACCGTCAAAATTTCCTGCAATGTGTATGCGGCACCGTATGCTTCAAGTGCCCACACCTCCATCTCACCGAAGCGCTGGCCACCGTATTGGGCCTTACCACCAAGTGGCTGCTGGGTGACGAGTGAGTATGGACCCACGGCACGAGCGTGGATCTTATCGGCAACGAGGTGACCAAGTTTCAGCATGTAGATCATGCCAACCACGACTGGGTTCTGGAATGCCTCACCAGTGCGACCATCGAAGAGGGTGGACTTACCAGCGGTGGTGCCGTCCTTGCCGTCACCGATCCAAGTAAAGCCATCGACTTTCTTAGCCTCGCTCATAAACTTCCAGATTTCGTCCTCTGGGATACCGTCGAAAATCGGGGTAGCCACAGTGAAACCAAGTGCCTTAGCAGCCACTCCGAGGTGAGTTTCAAGAACCTGACCAACGTTCATCCGTGATGGAACACCGAGTGGGTTCAAGCAGATCTCAACTGGGGTGCCGTCCTCGAGGAAGGGCATATCTTCTTCTGGAACGATGGTAGCAACCACACCTTTGTTACCGTGGCGGCCAGCCATCTTATCACCTACGCTGAGTTTGCGTTTAGCGGCGATGAAGACTTTGACTTCTTTGATAGCACCTGGATCGATCTCTTCACCGGACTCGAGCTGATCGAGGCGGCGCTCACGGTCTGTATCAAGCTCACCGAAGCGGCTTTCAAAGCTGGAGATGATTTCGAGGATCTTGTTACGGATTGGTGATGGATCAATCTCAATGTGATCGTAGATCGCGGCGAGCTTACGAAGAAGCGTCTTGGTGATCTTACGGTTCGCAGGGATGATGATCTCACCGGACTGTGCGTTTACAACGTCGAGTGGGATTTTCTCTCCTAACAGGATGTCTGAGAGCTTCTCAGTAAGCTGCTCGGTGAGGTGATCCTTTTTCTTCTTGTAGTCATCGTTGATCTTCTTGACCTGCTTCTTGAGTTTGGATGGATCCAGCTCATTCTCGCGCTTGCGGGCGAGGCCGTGAGTAACGACGCGGATGTCTTGCACGATACCGGTGCAGCCAGATGGCACACGCAGTGAGGTGTCTTTTACATCAGCAGCTTTCTCACCGAAGATGGCGCGGAGGAGGCGCTCTTCTGGGGCAAGCTCTGTCTCTGACTTAGGAGTGATCTTACCGACGAGGATATCGCCAGGCTTCACTTCTGCACCGATGCGGACGATGCCATCGTGGTCGAGGTTTTTCAGTGCCTCATCACCAACGTTTGGAATGTCGCGGGTGATTTCCTCAGGTCCGAGCTTGGTATCACGGGCAGCGCACTCGTATTCGGAGATGTGGATGGAGGTGTAGATATCCTCTTTTACCACTTTCTCTGAGATAACAATGGCATCCTCAAAGTTGTATCCGTTCCATGGCATGAATGCGACGAGGATGTTCCGTCCGAGGGCGAGTTCGCCGCCTTCGGTGTTAGGACCATCAGCTAGCACGTCACCGATTTTAACTTTATCGCCACGGTTAATGATGGGCTTCTGGTTCATGCAGGTGCCGGAGTTCGAGCGCATGAACTTACGCAAAGGATAAACAAACGTGCCTTTGGCAGGATTACTATTCAGCGCGGTCATGTCACTGAGGAACTTCTCATCAGACACTGGAAGCTCACCGTCTTTGGTGGTGATGATGACTTCTGCGGTGGCGGCGGCAACGATGCCCTCTGCCTCTGCAATAACAACAGCGCGTGAATCAGCGGCTGCCTTTTTCTCCAGTCCGGTGCCCACAAGTGGGGCATCAGAGATAAGAAGTGGCACACCCTGACGCTGCATGTTTGCACCCATCAAGGCGCGGTTCGCATCATCGTGCTCAAGGAATGGAATGATACCGGCAGCAACGGAAACGAGCTGCTTAGGTGAAACGTCCATGTATTCCACAGTGGTAGGATCTACCTCAATGAATTCACCTTTCTCACGGGCAGTGATGCGCTCGGTGAGGAAGTTTCCTTTTTTATCGATCGGGTTATTCGCCTGTGCGATGAGGAAGTCTTCTTCCTGGTCAGCGGTGACGTATTCGATCTGGTTAGTGACTTTACCTTTCTTAACACGACGGTATGGAGTTTCAATAAATCCAAACTCGTTAATGCGGGCGTAGGTGCAGAGTGAGTTAATCAGACCAATGTTTGGTCCCTCAGGAGTCTCAATCGGGCAGATACGGCCGTAGTGGGATGTGTGAACGTCACGCACCTCGAAGCCAGCACGATCACGGTTCAAACCACCAGGTCCGAGAGCGGAGAGGCGGCGTTTGTGAGTGAGCTCGGCCAGTGGGTTCGTCTGGTCCATGAACTGAGAAAGCTGGGAGCGGCCAAAGAAGTCACGGATGACGGCGCTGAGTGCCTTCGGGTTAATAAGCTTCTGTGGTGTCATACCCTCGAGGTTAACATCAAAGAGAGTCATGCGCTCCTTAACCAGACGCTCTGTGCGGGCGAGGCCGACGCGGCACTGGTTACCAAGAAGCTCACCAACGGCTCTAACACGACGGCTACCAAGGTGATCAATATCATCTAACACACCCTCACCTTTTTTCAGGTTGAGGAGGTATTTCACGGCACCGAGGAAGTCCTCAGGAACCATCACGCGAGTGTGGGAGTCCACATCCAGCTTGAGTTTCTGGTTGATTTTGTAACGTCCAACACGAGTGAGATCATAGCGTTTCTCATCGAAGAAGAGTCTTTCGAGAAGTGCTTTGGAGTTTGTCACGGTAGGAGGATCACCGGGGCGGAGCTTACGGTAGATGTCCTTGAGGGCAGACTCTTCATCGTGTGCAGGGTCCTTCTTGAGTGATTTGAGGAGGATCTCGTCCTCGCGGGAATCGATCACATCAATGGTTTTGTGGCCAAGCTCCATGAGCTGGTGCACGTTTCCGATGGTGAGTGGCTCGTAGGCCTTCACGATAACAAGCTCGTCATCGAGGATGTCCTCGAAGGTGACTTTCTGTGCCAGTTCCTCTTCATCAAGCTTCGCGTTGAGCTTGAGTTTCTCAATGTTGTAGAACTGCTCACAGAGGTCGCGGTCCGTTGGCCAGCCCATTGCACGGAGGAATGTGGTAGCGAGGAATTTCCGGCGGCGACGGCGGCGATCAAGGTAAACGTAGAGAAGATCGTTGGTATCAAATTGAGTCTCTAACCATGAACCACGGTCAGGGATGATGCGGAAAGAGTGAAGAAGTTTACCATTCAGGTGAGTGGATGTTTCAAAGCAAATACCAGGTGAACGGTGCAGTTGGGAAACGATCACACGCTCAGCTCCGTTGATCACGAATGTGCCACGGCGAGTCATCATTGGCATTTCGCCCATGTAAACGCGCTCTTTTTTGGTGCCGGTCTCGTCTTTTAGTTTGAAAGTGACGTAGAGTGCTGCGCTGAAGGTCTCACCAGTCTGGAGTGACTGCAGAGCGGTTGCTTTAGGGGTCTCGATATCGAAGGAAATAAATTCCAGCGTGATTGCCTCATCATAGCTTTTGATGGGGAAAATTTCACGGAATACGGCCTGTAGGCCGGAGTCCTCCCGCTGAGATGCGGGTATGTCTTGTTGCAAAAAGTCCTCATAGGATTTGCTCTGAACCTCAATCAAGTTTGGTGGTTCGATGACTTCCTCAATAGTTCCGTAGTAGCGTCTTTCGGCCATGATAATAAGTGGGTATGAT
>JBMYYO010000005.1:0-47513 GCA_049609505.1 Akkermansiaceae bacterium
AACATCGGTGAAGCCGTAGCTCCCCCTGCCCCACAGAAACTGAAAGGCTACACAAGCCTCTACAACGGCAAAGATCTAACAGGCTGGAAAAACGACCCCGGCCACAAAGGTCACTGGCAGCCACGCGGTGCCGTCCTCCACTACGATGGTAAATCCACCGCCAAAGATAAAAACCTTTGGTCAGAAAAAGAATACGGCGATATGATTCTCGCCATCGATTGGCGCTGGGCCGCACCCGCATCTCACAAAACAAAACGCCCTTTGCTCGATCCCAAAACTGGCGAAGCCAAAAAAGATGCCAACGGAAAACCCATCATCCTCCTCGTTGATGAGCTTGATTCCGGCATCTACCTCCGCGGCAACAATCGCTCACAAGTAAACCTCTGGAATTGGCCCGGCGGCTCTGGTGAAGTTTATGGCTACCGCACTAACAAAAACCACCCCCAAGCCATCCGTGCGGCACTTACTCCCAAGGTAAAGGCGGATAAACCCATCGGCGAGTGGAACCGGATGTTTATCCAAATCAAAGGTGACCGGTTAAGCGTGGTTCTCAACGGCAAAAAAGTCATTGAAAACGCCCAACTTCCCGGCGTGCCAAAGAAAGGCCGTATCGCTCTCCAGCACCACGGTAGTGCCATCGAGTTTGCCAACATCGCGATCAAAGAACTTTAATCCAGCATCTATTCTATCAATGAAAGCCATACGTTTTCTGAGAGCGTATGGTTTTTTGTTTCTCATCTACGTGGTGTTTCTAACATCGCTGGTAATTTTTTGTTTCAAAAAACACCGCTACTCTGGGGTGGAAACTTGGCCGTCCGTGCTGGCGGAAAACGTGGATATCACAACGCTATCTTTCCCCAGCCGTGGGGACAGCCACTACGGCACTAAACCTCATACAACAGAGACTTACGAGATCCTCCATTTCAGCTACACCGTGGAGGGGGTTTCTTACCGAGGCAATACCTCAAATGCTAATGATGAAGCTATTCAGCGTCCGCTGCTCTACTTGCCAAACCAGGAAACATCGCTTGATTCTAACCATAATGGGAGCGTGCCGTTCCATGTAGAGCTTCTGCCATGGCGAGCGTATTACCATCCAGAAAACCCACACATTGCGGTGCTGGAGCCCGTGCCCTACCAAGGAACGGTGGCCATTCTTTTAATGGTTTTTGCTGGTATCATCATGGTTGTCCACTTTTGGACGGTAGTTCGGAAATAGCTGTTTTTTCACGCTAGCTTCATCACCAGTTCATTTTTGCAGTGCATGGTTTCTGGCATGGCTCAGCAACAATCTACCCAACAAAAAAATGATCTAACAATAATCGGAGCGGGCTTTGCCGGGCTCTCTTGTGCCTGCACTGCGGCAGCTCAAGGAATAAAGACGGTAGTGCTGGAGCGCAAGCCATGCCCGGGGGCAAACATCCGAACGACGGGAATCCTGGTTAAAGAAGCGGCTGATTTACTTCACCTTCCCGAGCACCTTGGGCGGCACATTCGTGGTGTGCGCCTCTATGCGCCTAATGGAAAGTTCATCGATCTCTGCTCACCGGGGTATTCCTTTGTGGCAACGGACACATCTGGCATGATGCGCTGGCTCAGACAGCGGGCAGAGGCAAACGGCGCGGAGGTCTTAACAGATAAAAATATTTCCCGCTTCGAGAGAACCGCAGGCGGTGTTACCCTGCCAGATGCAGGAATGATGACCAGCTACTTGATCGGCTGTGATGGTGCCAGGTCAAACGTGGCAAAGGCATTTTCTCTGGATAGGAATCGTCATTTTTTAATGGGCGCAGAGGCTGAGTATGAAGGAATCCGCGGGCTTGATTCTGATAAACTGCATGTCTTTTTGGATTCAAAACTCGCACCCGGATACATCGGCTGGATCGTTCCGGGTGTGGGGATCAGTCAGGTAGGGATTGCGGTGCGTAAGCCTCATCGACCAAAGCTTACGGCGTTTGTAAAAAGAATCTCCAAGGTGGTGGATATGAGTTCTTCCAAGGTAATAGGTAGGCGTGGTGGACTAATCCCTTGTGGCGGTGTTCTCAAGAGGTGGCACACGGACCGCGTAATGTTGTTAGGCGATGCCGCCGGCATGGTATCCCCACTGACGGCGGGAGGAATTTACCCGTCCATTGAGCTTGGTGCTAAAGCTGGTGTAACGATTAGCCGATACCTGCAAGGGAGGCAGAGTGATCCCTTGCAAGGCTTACTCCCGATGGTTCCTCAGTATGGAGCAAAGAGCGCCATGCGGTGGTCCATGGACAACCTAACACCTCCTAATTTTTTGTATAACAAAGTGTTAGGAAACACTGTTTTCCAGCGGATAGCTCAGGTTCTTTTTTTCCATCACCGTGGTTTATTCAGTAAGCGGGCGTGGAAGGAAATCTTGCTGATGAATCGCTCATTATCACACCCACTATCGTAGCCAGCTATCAGCGAATGTAAGGCTCACATTTCCTCCATTACATAATCTAACAAAAGACTCTGCAAGGTGAGGTAGAAGCGATCTCTGAAGTAGGCGCTGCGGAGCTCTGCGGGCGCTACCTCTATATTCTCAACGGAGTCAAACTGGTAGCGGGCTTGCAGTGTGTGGCGGGCTTGGTTAATGGCGCCATACCAAGCGTCACCATGTTTGGCGGGGATAAAAACGGCTTTCTCCTCGTTTTCATGGGCGTCATCAATGGTGCGGGTGACCATTTGAGTTTGCCCCCGGAAAGTTTGTTTGATGTCAGGCAGTACAAACTCCCCCCAATCCCCTTCATCATCTTCCATGAGGTCTGAAAGAGCCTCAGCAAGGTGACCAGACCTACCAATATCTGAGCCGATCATTTGAAGCACCATCCAGTCTGCCTCAGACTCAGGCTCGATGCAGAGCCCGCCTGCCATTGTAGGGGTGATGTTCATTGTTTCTTTTCCATCGTTGTGCGCAGTTGCCAAGTGTGGAGCTGCTGCACATAGAACTCAGCCTTCTCACGGCTGCCTGACCAGACGACTGAGCGACCACTGTTATGCACTTCTAACATCAGTGTGGCAGAACGCTCCTCTGTGTAGCCAAAAACACGCTTAAAAACTAGGGTGACGTATCCCATGAGATTTACGGGATCATCTAGCACAATCACATTCCACGGCACATCCTTCTTAGGCTTAGTGCTTGTGATCGTGTGGGTAGTAGGGGTGGGGTTGGCTTGGGCGTTATTTTGGGACATGGGGGGTCAGGAGGCTTCGGCAGTGAAGTATAATATAATACTGTAGGATCGCTAATAAAATATCACTTCTGTTACTCAAAAAAACAAATTGCCACGCAACTTTCACTGTTCCTTGCTAGGGAGCTGCTGGTTTTTGGAAAAAATCAGCTATTATCCGCAAGAGAGGCTAGCTTGTGGTTGAAGGCGATCGATGCCCGCAGGCTCTGCATCTGGGCGATTAAATGCGCGCGATCTCGGCAGATTTTTGTGCAAACAGCATCCGTGCCTGCGTGGGTGCTGACGTAGCGACCAATATCCGTGTAGTAATCCTTGGCTTCTACGTCGATCAGACCGATCTCGGCAGTCAGTTTGGAAACATCACGGTTTGCCTTTCCTATATTTTGGTAAGCGTGAGATGCTTGATCGCGGAGCTTTTTACGTTCGATGGCAATGGTGTCTTCGATCTGTGTGATTTTATGGTCGATACGGTTAATTTTCTCCGCAATCTCGCTACGAGCCTGCTTCAGCGTCAGGAACTCAACCTTGTATTCGGAGAGTTTCTCACTCTCGGAGGCGATGATCGAGCTAGCATCACCTTCTTGGCTGAGCACGGCAATTTTTGTTTTGGAGGCATCAAACTTCCGCTTGATAAGCTTAGCCCGGGAAACGATGTTATCCCGCTCTGAGACAAGTTGCTCGGAGTGCCGGATCAGCTCCTCACGTTTCTTATCTAGGACGAGGCAAGCCTGATTAGTATCATCGAGGAGGCGGCTGCGTTCCTCGTGGGATGTGTTAAGAACTTTATCTGCCTCGCTGTTAGAGCGTTTCAATTCCTCCCGCCTCATCATAAGCTTACGCAGGCTCCAGTATTCCACGCTTACCTCCTCGACTTCCTCGACCTGCTCCCAGACGTCTTCGCCCAGAATTTCCTCCGCTTGACGAAGCAGGTGCATCTCGTCTGCGGCCTCTGACAATCGCTTGTTTTTGCGATGGATGCCAAAGGAAAGCGCGATGCGAGAAAGGATGTAGCCGGTGGCGTTCACAGTGAGGTTTTACTTGCCGAGGAGGGTGAGGTGGAGCGGTTGCTATTTCTTTTTCACCAGCTTTTCAAGGTTTTTCACAACATTGACATCTTCTAGCGTTGTCATGTTTCCGGTAGCTTTCCCCGTGGCTACCAGCTCCTTGAGTAGGCGACGCATGATTTTTCCAGAGCGAGTCTTGGGCAGTGATGGCGTGAGGTAAACGTCATCTGGCTTGGCGATGGCACCGATGATTTTGCCGACGTGGTTGCGGAGCTCAGCGACGAGGGCATCACTAGCTTCTGCCGTTCCCTTGAGGGTAACGAAGGCGGAAATGGCTTCCCCTTTGATATCGTGTGGGCGACCCACCACGGCGGCTTCTGCCACAGCCTTGTGGGCAACGAGGGCGGACTCCACTTCAGCGGTTCCGAGGCGGTGACCTGAGACATTGAGCACATCATCGAGACGGCCAACGATCCAGAAGTTTCCTTTGCGATCGCGGCGTGCGCCATCGCCAGCGGTGTACATGCCATCATAGTCTTTCCAGTAGGTGTCACGGTAGCGCTTTTTATCACCGTAAATGGTGCGTAGCATGGATGGCCATGGCTGACGGATGACGAGCCTGCCGCCTTCGTTGGCTTTGCACTCGTTGCCTTCCTCATCAAGGATGGCAGCATCTATGCCAAAGAATGGGAGAGTGGCTGTGCCGGGCTTAATCGGTGTGCAACCAGGCATGGGGGAGATCATGATGCCTCCGGTTTCTGTTTGCCACCAGGTATCAACGATTGGGCAGCGGCCGCCACCGATTTTATTATAATACCACATCCACGCTTCCGGGTTGATTGGCTCACCGACGGTGCCGAGTAGGCGCAGTGAGCTGAGATCATGCTTCTCCACAAGCTCATCACCAGCCTTGATAAAGGCACGGATAGCTGTGGGTGCTGTGTAGAAAATGCTGACACCGTAGTCTTCCACAATCTTCCAGAATCGGGAGAAGTCCGGGAAGTTTGGCGCGCCTTCGTACATTACTTGGGTAACACCATTAAGCATTGGCCCGTAGGTGATGTAGGAGTGCCCGGTAATCCAGCCAACGTCCGCCGTGCACCAGTAAACATCATCTTCACGCATATCGAAGATGTATTTGCAGGTGGTGTAGGTGCCTATCATGTAGCCGCCGGAGGTGTGCAGGATACCTTTAGGTTTCCCTGTGGAGCCTGAGGTATAGAGAATGAAGAGCGGGTGCTCGGAGTCAAAGAACTTCGCCTTGTGTGTGGCGGGGACTTTTTCTGCCTCATCGTGCCACCAGACATCACGGCCACGTTTCATTTTGACTTTGTTTTCAGTGCGCTTGAGAACGATGACTTTCTCAACGGTTTTGTCCTTCTTGATCGCCTCATCGACGTTTGCCTTGAGATCAACAATCTTCCCGCGGCGCCATCCACCATCAGCGGTGATGATACAGGTGGACTTAGAGTCCTCCAGGCGGTCTTTAATGGAATCTGCGGAGAATCCACCGAAGATTACCGAGTGCACGGCACCGATACGGGCACAGGCAAGCATTGCCACCGTGGCCTCCACCACCATGGGCATGTAGATCAGCACGCGCTGCTTGGATTTTACTCCGTTGGCTTCAAGCACATTGGCAAAACGGCAAACCTCACGTTGCAGTTGAGAGTAAGTCAGGGTGCGCTTGTCACCAGGCTCACCTTCCCAGATGATAGCGGCTTTGTTTCCTCTTCCTTCGGAAACGTGGCGGTCCACACAGTTCACACAGACATTGGTCTTAGCACCGACAAACCACTTCGCGTAGGGCGCTTTCCAGTCCAGCACCTTGCTCCACTTCTTCTCCCAGTGAAGTTCCTTAGCCTCACGAGCCCAAAAGACGTGAGGTTTCTCAATGGATTCCTTATACATGCGCTTATACTGCGCCATGCTGGAAACGCGGGCTTTTTTAGAAAATTCTTTGGATGGCTTAAACTCGCGGTCCTCACTCAGGTGGCTTTCGATTTTTTTACTCATGGTGGCTATTAAGATATCTATCTGGAAGTTCGAAGGAGAAAACTACCGTTTACAGCGAATATGACAATGCTCCATTTTGCCATCTGATAAAAATTTTCCCCTCCCAAGCAGAACGATCCGCATGAGTAGTCACACAAGTGTATTGCTTCTGTTCTTGCCAAGGCGCGAGATGCCTTAGATGCTCACTCCAATCATGGACGCAATACGTGCAGAATCACTCGTAAAACAATATGACACCGTGCGCGCGCTGGACAACGCCAGCATCGCTATCGGTAAAGGCGAACTGTTCTTTTTGTTAGGCTCTAGTGGCTGTGGCAAAACGACTCTACTGCGCTGCATAGCCGGACTAGAGGTCCCCACCTCTGGGCGCGTCCTCTACGGCGAGAAGGATGTCACCAAGCTGCCAACCCACAAGCGCGAGGCGGCGATGGTTTTCCAAAGCTACGCACTCTGGCCACACATGTCCGTGGGAGAGAACGTCGGCTTCGGGCTAGAAGAACGTAAGGTGGAGAAAAAAGAAATCACCCGCCGCGTGAACGAGGCACTTGAAATGGTGCATCTCAGTGGCTTCGGCGAACGCAGGATCGATCAAATGTCTGGTGGACAACAACAGCGTGTCGCACTCGCCCGCGCCCTGGTGGTGCGCCCCAAGTGCCTCCTGTTAGATGAGCCACTCTCCAATCTTGATGCCAAGCTTCGCCTGGAAATGCGCAGTGAAATTCGCCGCATCGTCAAAGAGAATAACCTCACAGGCGTCTATGTGACTCACGACCAAGAAGAGGCGCTCTCCATGGCGGATCGCATGGCCGTGCTAGACGCCGGACGGGTGATCCAGACAGGCAGCCCCAAGGACATTTACCGGAATCCACTCAGCGCGCACGTGGCCGGATTCATTGGAGAAACCAACCTCGTTGAGGCGGTAATAGACCGCATTGTTAGAGACGATGACGGTCCGCTGGGCGTTCGTGTATCAAGCGCGGCGGGGCAGTTTCATGGCCGGGTAACACGTAAAGGCTGGCGCCCCACCGAGGGAACCAAAGTGCTCGTATCCATCCGCCCTGAAGCATTGTATGCCGATAACTCAGGCGTGCCCATGAACCGCGTTCGCGGCAAAATCATCGAGCGCATGTACCTCGGCAGCAGTGTGCAATATAAAATCCAAGGCGATGGCGATCAACTCTGGAACGCCTCTGAAAACAACCCCCATGAGATGCGTGAAGCTGGCGACACCATCACCCTAACAGCTGATCCTGATGATGTGATTGTGCTCAAAGCATAACCCCCCTAACAAATCGAACCTATGAAGTGGATCAACAGCAAAGTTCTCGTAGCACTCGCACTTGTTGCCTGTGTAGCCGCTCCCCTGCTGATGAGTGAGAAGCCAGGCGAGGGTGGCTCCGTTTCAGCTGAAAAAGCCCAGCGCCGCATCAGTATTATCACACCACATAATGAAACCATCCGCCGTGAGTTTGGTGAGGCATTCCAAGAGTGGTGGAAGGAAAAAACAGACGAGGACGTCTATGTGAACTGGCTCACCCCTGGAGGAACCTCTGAGATCCGCATGATCCTCAGCAGCAAGTTCTCAGCGGCACGGGAAATCGGTAAAGAGGGCGTGGGGATTGATGTGTTTTTTGGCGGCGGCGATTATGAATTCTCCGTGCAGGCTAAGGCCGGTAATCTTGCAAAATTAGAGGTCTTTGATAAACACCCTGAGTGGTTTAATGACAAAGCCATCCCGCAGTCATTCACTGGCGAAACTTACTATGATGAAGAGCGCCGCTGGGTAGGCGTCTGCCTCTCACGCTTCGGAATCTGCTACAATGTGGACGCCCTCAAACGCCGCGGTCTAGAGCCACCCACCCAGTGGACTGACTTGGCGGACCCCAAATACTTCGGCGGAATCGCCCTCGCTGATCCCAGCAAAAGTGGCTCCGTTGCCCGCGCGTTCGAGATGCTTATCCAACAGCAAATGCACGAGACGGAGGCTGCCGCCAAACGCCTGCCCGGTGAGACACCAGAGCAGTTTACCGCCCGTGTGCGCACCGCTGGCTGGGACAAGGGGCTGCACCTCATTCAGAAAATTGCCGCCAACGCGCGCTACTTCACTGACAGCTCCACGAAGATTCCACACGACGTTGCCCAAGGCAATGCCGTCGCCGGAATGTGTGTGGATTTCTACGGGCGCACCTACGAGGAAATGCTCAAACAGGATGATGGCAGCTCACGCATGCACTGGATATCTCCCACCGGCGGCACCTCAATGAGTGTCGATCCCGTAGCCGTAATGAAGGGCGCGCCAGACCCTGAGATCGCCCAAGCATTCTGCGAATTCCTCCTAACAAAAAAAGGCCAACTCCTCTGGAGCAGCAAACCAGGAACCCCAAATGGCACCAAATACCGCGCCCTCCGCCGGATGCCTGTTAGGCGTGATCTTTACACTGAGGAAAACATCCAGCACTTTGCAGATGCCACTAACCCCTACGAGGAAACAGGTGGTTTTGTTTACCGGCGCGAGCTCACAGGCAAGGGCTTCACAGCGATGCGCTTTGTCATCCGCGTAATGTGCCTAGATGCCCATGATGAGATCAAAGAAGCATGGCGCGAGCTCAGTAAAGCCGGCCAGCCAGAGAGAGCCACCAAGGTCTTCACAGAGACCACTCTCGTTTCCTATCAGAACACCATGGGGCACATCCGCACCCAGCTCAAACAAGGCAGTAAAGTCCAAAGCGCCCAGCAAGCCGTCAAGCTCGGCAAGCACTTCCGCAAGAATTACAAACAAGCCGCCAAGCTCGCCAAAGAAGGCAAATAAGCCCCACCTCTCTAACAAACGATGAACAAATCCGTCGCCATCTTCATCACCACCTTTGTGGTTGCCATCTTTGGGGTGTTCTTCCTCTACCCCGTGGGCATGACCCTCGCCGTAGCATTCAAGAGCGAGGACGGAGGGTTCACCATGGATTACATCCTTGGTGTGTTCTCTAATCCCATCTACGTGGAAGGTCTATGGAATTCACTCATGATGGGTGTGTTCAGCACGCTGGCCGCCCTTGCCATCGCCTTCCCGCTGGCGCTTGCCACTCACCGCTGGGTTTTCCCTGGGAAAAAACTTCTATCCGTCCTCATTCTCGCGCCCCTAGTCCTGCCACCATTTGTTGGCGCAGTTGGCATCAAACAAATCCTCGGCGTCAGCGGCTCACTCAATGCCTTCCTCATCGATTTAGGGCTAATGAATCCAAATTTCCCCATGGACTGGCTCGGCGAAGGCCGTTTCTGGGGTGTGGTCATTATGAATGCCCTTCACCTCTACCCCATCCTCTACATGAACATCGCCGCCACGCTCTCCCACCTTGATCCTGCGATGGAGCAAGCGGCGCAAAACCTCGGCTGCCCGCCCTGGCGCAGATTGAGAAAAATCACTCTGCCACTCTGTATGCCGGGTATCTTTGCAGGCTCCGCCATCGTTTTCATCTGGTCCTTCACCGAGCTTGGTGTGCCGCTTGTCTTTGACTACACCCGTGTTGCCTCCGTGCAAGTGTACGATGGGATCAAAGACCTGAACTCGAACCCAATGCCCTACGCACTCGTCGGCATCATGCTCCTCATCTCTGCCACCGTCTTTGCCGTTTCCAAAGTTGTGCTTGGCCGCACCGGGCTAGGCACCGCGCCACGCCCCAAAACCCACTCTGGCGAGACCGTGCTCAAAGGAGGCAAAGGCTGGGCGATGTCTGCTGCCTTTGTTGCCATTTTCTTTATCGCCTGCGTACCACACCTCGGTGTCCTGCTGCTCTCTGTCAGTGGTGATTGGTATGCCACCATCCTGCCCGAGCACATGACCATGGCCCACTACTCGGAGGGGCTAAGTCACCCGCTAGTGGTGCCATCCATTAAAAACTCCCTGATCTACGCCACTGGCTCCACCCTCATTGATGTTATCCTTGGCACCGCCATTGCATGGGTAGTCGTCCGCAGCACCATCAAAGGCCGAGTCCTCCTTGATGCCGTGATGATGCTCCCACTCGCCGTGCCAGGGCTAGTTCTCGCCTTCGGCTACATCGCCGTCACCCAAGAAGGACAGCCTCTCGCCTGGCTCGTCGGTGATGCCGCCAGCCCGAACCCACTCTACCTACTCATCGCCGCCTACGCCGTGCGCCGCCTCCCCTACGTCGTGCGCGCCGCCGTCGCTGGTCTGCAACAATCTAACATCGCACTTGAAGAAGCAGCCCGCTCGCTCGGAGCGACCCCGATCCGCACCTTAAAACGCGTTGCCATCCCTCTCATCGGAGCAAACCTCGTGGCCGGCGGCATCCTCGCCTTTGCCTTCGCGATGCTGGAGGTATCAGACAGCCTAATCCTCGCCCAACAGGCTGAACACTTCCCCGTCACCAAAGCCATTTACTCCCTGCTAAGCACCCTTGGAAACGGCCACGAGCTCGCCTCCGCACTCGGCGTATGGGCAATGGTATTCCTAGGCATCTCCATCATGGGCGCCTTCGTCATCCTCGGCCGCAAAGGTGGCTCAGTATTCAGAATGTGATCCACCGATCTTCCTTCACAAAACATCTGCGCTTGAATGCTTGAAAGGTCACCCGCTTTTCCCTAGTAGTCTGTGCCATGGCAAGACGCTCCAAAAGCCCTCGTAAATCATCTTCCTCACCAAAAGATAAAATCTTCCTCACCGTGTTAGCCCTCGGTGTGCTCGCTATTCTCGGTGTAGCCATCATGCCCACCCTCGGCGAGGTCGGTATGGCAGGCCCCAAAGTCACCACCCCCACCGGAAAATGGATCGCCTTCCTTGGTGAGTTTCACCCGCTGTTCCTCCACCTTCCCATCGGCGCCCTGATGCTGGTCCTCGTAATGGAGTTTTGCGGATTTTTTCAGAAAGAAAACTCCCGCACCACACTCGCCGTCGCCTTTGCCGCAGGCACCTCCATCTTTGCCGTGGTCTTTGGTTACTTCCTTTACCTCACTGGTGAGTTCCCAGCAGGCCTCGTTGATGAACATAAGCGCGATAGCATTATCTTCACCATTCTGCTCATCATCACCTTCCTAGTGAAATTTGCAAGCGACCGCTTCCCGGGGATCAAACCACTGCGCCCCACCTACTACGCCGGCCTTCTGCTCACCATCGCCACCCTCTTCGCTGCCGCCCACCACGGAGGTGAGATCACCCACGGTGATCCGCTCGATAAAGCACCGTGGAACAGCAAAGACGACAAAGAAAAAGCCGTCATCACAGACCCAGAAGTCTATCAGCACATCGTCCATCCCATCCTCGAAGCCAAGTGCATCTCCTGCCACGGTGAGAAAAAGCAAAAAAGCGGCCTCCGCATGGACACCTACGCCGGCCTCATTGATGGCGGCGAGGAAACCGATTGCCTCATCCCAGGCGACGTTAAAGAAAGTGCCATGATCTCCTTCCTCCACTTACCTGAGGACGATGACCAACACATGCCACCCGAGGGTAAAACCCAACTCACCGAAGAAGAAATCCAAATCCTCACATGGTGGGTCAAGATTGACGCCCCAGAAAAGGCCAAGCTTAGCGAGGTAGAAACCACACCAGAAATCCTCACCGCACTGAACTCACTCAAGACACCGGAAGAAATTGCCGCTGAGAAAAAAGCCCAAGCCGATGCCGAGAAAGCACGCATCGCCGCCATGGAAACAAAGCGCAAAGAGCTCGCCATCGCGCTCAAAGAAATCAACGGCAAATTCCCTGGTAGCCTCAATTACGTTTCCCAACAGAACTCTGACCTCAGCTTCTCCTCCGTCAGCTTCCGTAAGAAGTTTAACGATGAGAGCCTAAAGGTGCTAGAAGCCGCAAGTGCAGACCTCACCGAGCTAGACCTCAGTGGCTCTGCCATTTCCGATAAGGGCCTCACATTGTTAGAAAAATGCAGTAACCTGCGCAGCCTCAAGCTGAACCAAACCAAGATCACAGATGCCGCGCTCGCAGCCGTCTCCAAGGTAAACACCCTAGAAGTTCTCAACCTCCACAGCACCGCCGTAACGGACGCTGGGCTTAGTAATCTCCACAAGCTCAGTGCCCTCAAACGCGTCTATCTCTGGAACTCCAAAGTCACCCCAGCCGCCGCCAAGGCACTGGAAGCGGAACTCCAGAAAAACAACAAAGACGCGAAGGTGATCCACGGGAAGTAGCTCGTTACTGCTGCCCGTAGTAGGCGTTTTTGCCGTGTTTGCGCTGGTAGTGTTTTTCTAGGATGTGCTTGGGGATTGCTGGCGTATCGGCATTGAGCTGCCATGTCATTAGTGCCATTTGGCAGCAAACTTCGAGCGCGATAGCGTTATCCACGGCCTTTTGCGGGCTGACTCCCCAAGTGAATGGAGCGTGATGTTTGAGGAGAATGGCGGGAGTTTCCATTGGCTTGAGTGATAGCTCGCGGAACCGCTCAACGATGCTTTTCCCGGTGGCTAACTCATAACCATCCTCCACCTCCTGCGGCGTAAGTGCACGAGCAACAGGAACCTCACCATAAAAATGATCCGCATGGGTAGTGCCTAGGCACGGCAACGGCACACCCGCTTGAGAAAATGCCGTGGCGTGCTTGCTGTGCGTGTGTACCACGGACTGCACCTCTGGAAACTCACGGTAAATTTCAAGGTGTGTTGGTGTGTCTGATGATGGCCTAAGCTCCCCTTCTAACACCTCACCATCGAGGTTCAGCACCACGAGGTTTTCCGGTGTTAAGCTTGCGTAGTCAACGCCACTTGGCTTAATGCAGACAAGGCCGCTGGATCGATCGATCGCACTGACGTTCCCCCATGTGAGAGAAACTAATCCCGCGGAGACAAGCTCTTGGTTGGCGGAGACGACTTGTTGTTTGAGGTGCTCGTTCATTGCTTTTGGGTTGTGTTGTAAAGGGAAGTTTCCTGCACCTTTTCAAGGTGCGGGTTCTGTGGGGGGATCTTCCCGGCACTGAAGTGCCGGGCTGTTATGTTTGAGCCCTTCAGGCTCGGGTAGATGGGTGTCGTTTGTGTAGGGTGGCAGTAACCCCGAAGGGGTTTGATATATTAGCCCAGCACTTCAGTGCTGGGACGGTGGAGTGAGCAGACCCGCACCTTGAAGAGGTGCAGGAAAGCGGGATCAATCCCAAACGTATTTCTCATCAAAATCAATTCCATATTGCTTGAGAAACTTACGGAACTCATCCTGATAAGTCATGGTCTTGTGGTGGTGTTTTTGGTTTTCAATATATTTACGCGCTTGGTCAAGATCTCCTGCTCCTACGCTGAACCATCCGTAGCCTGATTGCCATTGGAATTTGCTTTCGCCTTGTTCCCCCATCCAGCGTGATGAGCTGCCTTTGAGTTGGCGGATGAATTCTGTGTCCGCGATGTGCTTGCTGGTTTGGAGAAGGATGTGAACGTGGTCGGCACGGTTTTTGGTGGAAAACACAATGTGTGCGTAGTTTTGATGGAGAGATTGTGGCATGAGGTGGTTTGGGAGGTTTCCTGCACCTTTTCAAGGTGCGGGTTCTGGGTCATTGCACCCCGGCACTGAAGTGCCGGGCTGTTTTGCTTAACCCCTTTGGGGTTTTTTTATGACCCCTTCGGGGGGCTGATGAGCCCTTTGAGATTTTCGGTGGCTCCTTTGGGGTTTTCTTGATGAGTCCTTTTTGGGCGGGGCAAGCGTGTATGGAAACTGGCAGGTCAAAGTTCCATTAACTCCTTCATCACATGGGCCAATTTGCCTTCCCAGTCTGCTCTGCCAAATGCATCATGGAGGGTTTGGTAATGGGTGTAGAGTTTTTGATAGATAGCTTGGTTCTCTGGGTTGGGTTGGTAGGTGGTATCGGTGTGGGTGACGATGTTTGCTTGGAGGGTTTCTAGTGGGGCATGGTTGGCGGCGACGGCGGCCAGCATGGCGGCACCTAGAGCGCAGGTTTGCTCGCTGGCAGAAACCTTCATGGGCCGGCCTAACACATCCGCATAGATTTGCATCAGGGTGGGGTTTTTCAACGACAAGCCACCCGTGTTAACCACTTCATCAATCTTCATGCCATACTCCTCCATACGGCGGATAATGGTGAGGGCACCGAAGGCTGTGGCCTCGATGTAAGCACGGTAAATTTCATGCGCTTGGGTGTGGAGGGTCTGGCCTAACAGGAGTCCGCTGAGGCGGGTATCGGTAAGGATAGTGCGGTTGCCATTGTTCCAATCAAGTGCCAACAGGCCAGTTTCCCCGGGGCGGAGGTCGCGCATTTTTTCCTCCATGTTAGAGAACTTTTCATCAAGCGTGCTGCCATAAGTCTCTGGCACCAGGTGGTTGGCGAACCAGAGGAAGATATCGCCGACGGCGGACTGACCCGCCTCAATGCCAATCATACCCGGAACAACAGATGAGTCCACTTGGCCACAGAGGCCGGGGACATCCGCAATACCTGAATCTGCAACAGTGATGTCACAGGTGGAGGTGCCTAGAACCTTAACAAGGGTGCTGGGCTTCACGCCTGCGCCAACGGCTCCCATGTGGCAATCAAAGGCGCCGACGGCGATCGTGGTGCCCTCGGGAAGGCCGAGCTTTTGCGCCCACTCTGGGCAGAGGTTTCCGGCTGGGGTGTCAGACGGGTAAGCGGTTTCGTAGAGTCTGTCTCGGAGATCAGCTAATGCTGGATCGAGATCTGTTAGGAAATCTTTATCGGGCAGGCCGCCCCACTCTGCATTATACATCGCCTTGTGGCCGGCTGAGCAGATTGAGCGTTTGAGTTCTAACGGATTGGTATTTCCCGCTAGCACGGCAGGGAGCCAATCACAGTGTTCTACAAATGAATGGGCGGCATCAAAGACTTCTGGAGAGGTGTTTTTAAGGTGAAGGATCTTGGCCCACCACCACTCTGATGAGTAGGTGCCGCCGCATTTAGCGAGGTAGTGGGGCCGGGTTTTCTCAGCAAGCTCAGTGATTTGGGCGGCTTCTGCGTAGGCGGTGTGGTCTTTCCAGAGCCAAACTTGGGCAGCGAGGTCGGGGTTACTGAGTCCGAGCGGGGTGCCTGTTTCATCCACGGGGATGATGGTGGACCCAGTGGTGTCTATGCCGATGGCGATGACCTGCTGCGGTGTGAATGTGGGATCAGATTCTGCCGCAGCGGTGAGGGCAGTGGTAATGATGTACACGCAGCCATCCAAGTAGTCCTGAGGGTTTTGCCGAGCAACGTGAGGGTTGTTAGGATCGGTTAGAATACCTTGGGTGCCGGAGGGATAGGGAAAAACGGAGCTAGCTAGCTCTCGTCCAGTTTCAAGATCTACGATGAGTGAGCGGCAGGAGTTTGTGCCGTAATCAAGACCGATAGCGTAGGTGGGCATGGTGAGTAAATGGTAAGTTCCCAGCACTGAAGTGCTGAGCTGTTATGTTTGAGCCCTTCAGGCTCAGGGGAAGGCGTCTGGGGAGACTAAGTAGATTAGAAGTTGGCTTGGATGAATTGGGCTACGCGCTGGTTAAAGTCCTCAAGGTTCTCCCAGTGAAAGGCGTGGCCTGAGGCGGGGTAGAGATGGAAAGTGCTGTTCGGCAGTGCGGCGTGGATCTCATCCGCCATCCATCGCGGGGTGAAGATGTCATTCTCTCCACCGATTACGAGGGCGGGCTGGGTGATGTTTCCCAACTGATCAAGGGTGTTGTGATTGATGCAGGCGGCGGCTTGGCCTAACAGGCCGTGAAGTGGCTGTGGGTTTTCGTTTTCATCAGCATCACGCCGGCCATCTAACAGAGACTGATAAAACTCCGGGTCATCCCAGCTGCGTTTATCAAAAATAATGAGCTGAATCCACTCCATGAAATCGGCAGGAGTGAGGTGGGCTTTGGCTTTTTTCATGTGCTCAAAGGTAGAGGTAGCGTAGGCATCACAGCGCGCCCAGGAGCACATCAGGGTGAGGGACTTTACCTTCTGTGGGTGGCGCAAGGCGAGCTGTTGGCCGATGATGCTACCCATCGAGCAGCCTATGATGTGTGCGCTCTCTATGCCGAGCGCATCTAACAACCCCGCGTGATCGTCTGCCATCATCTCACTGGTGTAATCGCCGGGCGGCTTATCTGTTTCTCCTACGCCTCGGTTATCTGGGGTGATACATTGGAAGTGCTGGCTCCACTCGGCAACGTGGTCTTCCCATACGGCATTGGGCGCGGTGATGCCCATGATACAGAGGACGGGTTCTCCTTTGCCATGCACCTCATAGTGCATGGTGATTCCATTGGTGGTGTGCTTTGGCATGGGTGAACTATGCCAAGCTGAAAAATGGAGTCAAGAGGGAGGCTATCATTACCCAGGGAGCGGTGGTGGCGCTTGGGGTGGCGTACTGGGTTGGGGAGTTTGTTCTGGCTCCTCTTCACCCCAGATGGCTTTGAGCTCGTTGAGCTTATCAACCTGTCCGGTTTTTTCGTAGCAGTGCGCTAGGACGTTGGCGGCTGGGCTGTAGTTACTACAATCGTCCAGCGCGCGCTCTAGTGAGTCCACAGCAAGGTCTGGCTTGGTTTCTAACAAACTGATACCAATATTGTAATTCATCCCTGCTGAATGAGGCACGCGCTTTAGAATGTCACGGTAAATGGCCAGTGCTTGTGGGGTTCTCCCCTTACGAGCAAGCAAGTTTGCCTTATCGAGGCCAGCAAATTTACCCGCCACTGAGCCACCATAGGAGCGGATGAGCTGAATGATGGCGGTGGGCACCCCGAGGATAAAGATGAGGTTTCCAAAGAACATCTTCCATGCTTCACCGCGCATACATCCAGGACAGCGCCAGGTGGTGCTCTGGCGGTAGCCGTAAACAACAACAAGGAAGTAGAAGTAGAAAATGGTGAATTTCTTTGGCATGCTGAACATGCCGCACTCATCGCAGAGGCGGAGGTTCTTCTCTGCTGGTGGCGCAGAGGCTGGGTTGCTGATAGTTGTTAGGGTGTCACAAAACGAGCAATACTGCTGTGGCGTGATCGCCATGCGGCTGAGTGTGATCACGGCATGGCAGTGTTGGCAGGTGGCTTCACGGTAGAGGTGACCTTGACCTTTTTTCTCTAACTCCTCGCGCTCTAACTTCGCCCATGATGCACTGCGGGCGACATCGATGAGGCCCTTGAGCCGCTTCACGGCGATACCAGAGACGGCAATGATGAGGTAGGTGGGCTCAGCCTCTCCGGTTAAGACGGCGATGACGGCACGGTTGGCGCGGGTTTCTATGGATGCAATGGCATCAGCAGGGATCTCTGCGCTGTCCAAGCGGAGGGTTTGGCCATCGAAGCTGCCCTTTTTCCGCAGGAAACCTTCTTCATCCCCTTCTGAATCTACCCACTTGAACTTAAATTGCGTCACGACTGCTAGATTCGACATAGCAACATCTGATAGAAATGCGTGGTGTGAGTAAAGGAGTAATTATGGTTTGTTTCCATTGAGATCTTTTACCACTTGCGTGCCGTTGCCTTGTTCATAGAAATCTAACACTAGGAAATTGGGCTTTGTTTTATATTTCTTCATCACCAAGTTTACGCGATTTGTTAGAAACGGGTTAGAGTTTGCATCGGTGGATAGTTTTTTAGAAGGCATACCATTGGTCACAAAGTGATTGAGGATGAAGAGAGCGTTAGTGCGTTTGCCTCGGCGTGGTTTGGCGGCACTGAGCTGGGCTAGATTTTTTGCTTCCCAATTGGTTTCCCAACAATGATTCCACACAGGCATGTACCAGGTGGGGATGTTGGCTCCTTGCTCGACACGATCTGAGAGGATGACAAGGCGTTTACCACTCTTACGCATGGCGGAGAGTGGCGGCCATGGCTTACTAGCATCTTGGCTGTGGCAGTAGCTATCGAGCTTCGCAGCACGGATAGCGGCTACCACGCGCGCGGCAGAAACCTTACTCTCAAGGATGAGTGTGATAATGGCTGTTTGGTCCTGCTGGAGGAACTTGTGGATATCATTGAGCCCTCCACTCAGTGGGCGTGAGCCGAAAAATCGTGCGATGGGGGGGCCGTGACGGAGCACTAGCTTGCCGTCCTGATCCCAGATATCTAACATCAGGGCGCGGACGCCATTTTTAAGCTGCTTGGGTATGCTGTGGGTTTGGTTTGGAAACTTCCATCCGTCCTCTTCGGTGTTCATAGCATTGTGGGTGCAGAGCCATGTGACCTCATCATAGCGCGGGGAGGCCGCACACAAAGGGGCTATTGTTAGAAGGAGCACCAGTAGTGTTTTCATCCTGATTACTTGGCTAAAATTTCTGCCCAAGCGGTGTGCCAATCTGCGGGGAGGCGGCAAGGTTTCCCGGCGGGCATTTGTACCAGTGCCAGCGATTGGCGGCAGGTGACGAGTGGTGTGTCTGAGCCCTCGCGGTGCATCACAAAGGAGCACCAGAAGCGGGCGCGCTCGATGCTTTCTAACTTCCCATGAATAAGTAGCTGATCACCGAGCTTCGCGGGGCGGCGGTAATCTATCTCTGTGCGCACCACCACGGGAAAGAGTCCCGTTTCTGCCATATCTGAGAGCTTCATTCCCATCAGTGCTGCTAGGCGGGTGCGGCATGTTTCAATCATCCGCAGGTAGGCGATGTTGTGCACGACACCTCCGACGTCAGTATCAAAGAACATCACTTCCTCACGTGTAGTCATCTCTGGAATATGGGCTTCAGACATGGTGATAAGAAGCCTCAGGTTGGTAGGGTTTGCAAGTAGAGATAGAGCTTGTTTGCGTGAGGGCATCAGTATTGAGTGGCGCTGTGCCAGAATCAACCACCCAGCGGCTGCGTGCGCTTCCTGAAACGATGGATGCGGGGGTGCTGCTGCCTATCCTGATGGGTGAGGGGTGGCGGAGGAAGGTGCGGGATTTTCTAAATAGAGCACTAGGCGTGCACGCGGTGTATGACCTCTTTGAGAAACATGCGGACGCGGCGGACGGCAATGCGTTTCTGCCGATCTTGGACGATCATCAGGTGGAGCTTGCAGGTGGGATGTTAGAAAATAGCATTCCCAAATCAGGCGCGGCCATCGTGATCGCAAACCATTTATTTGGCGGCACGGATGCGATATCGCTGGCTGGTATCTGCTTGAGAAACCGACCCGATACACTCGTGATGGCGAATGCCATGACCGGTGAGCTCCCCGGGATGCAGCAGGTGCTCATCCCGCTCAACATCATGGGTGAAGAGGGTGCTACACAAGCTAATATGGACGCCATGAAGCGCAGCCTTACCCACTTGCGCAAGGGTGGCGTGCTGGTGGTGTTTCCTGCTGGTGCCGTCTCTCGCTGGCGGGATGATCTCGGGCGAGTGGCTGACCCTGAGTGGTCTCCTCATGTGGCGCGCCTTGCTAGAAAAGTAGGCGTGCCCGTGCTTCCGGTGAAGTACTTTGGCGAGTGCCCGCTGTGGTTTCACTTACTGGGTGCGCTCCATCCCATCGTTCGCTCAGCACTTATCCTGCGTGTGTTTCTCTCGTCAAAAGGAAAACCTATCCACTACCGAGCTGGAAAACTTCTCACCGTGGAGCAGCTACGGGGCTGTGCGGATGATGCGGAGGCGACGTCGATGATGCGAAGTTCCGTGGAATTGATCGAAGAGTCATAATCGCGGTTGGGGAGATGCGGGTCAGGGAGACCAAGCCAAGGATAAGTCTGTCAAGATATGGGGATATTAAGGGAGGGATTAGATTAAGTAGCAGGTAGCTAGCAGCAAGTAGCCGCAAGCGAGGCAACATCATCAACCCGAGAAATTTGATCACACACTTGTAGCTACACGCTACAGATTACTGGTTCCAATAACGGCTAGAGTGATTCATTCAACCTCCACGCCCAGCTTGCTCTCTCTGGGATGCAGGTGCTTTAATATGGCTTGGCTTGGGCGTGGTTTGGCTTGCCCTAGGTGCCCTAACTGTGCATCTTGATTGCCATGCGCAGGAAATCGGCTTCAGCTTCTATTAATACAGCTCGGCTTCTCTATTTGCTGATCTGTGAGTTAGCGGGTGCGGCTATCGCCTACTATGCAAACGGACCGCTGTGGATAGGGATTCTGGTAGGCTTAGTGGTCGCGGCGTTTTTTATCTTGGTGGAGTCTCTGATGAAGCAGTTTTCGCTGAGAGGTTTCTCCAACGCCACAGTAGGACTACTCTTCGGGGTGTTCTGTGCCTGGCTTCTCTCGCAAGTCGGCCTGCTCTCACTGATTGAGACGACGCTTTCTGATAAATTTGCGCAGCTTGATGCCATTTTATTGGCGGTGCATGTGGTGCTTTACTCCAGTCTCGGCTTCCTGGGCGCTGTGCTCGCTCTGCGGAGTGGAGGCGATGACTTTTCCTTGCTGATCCCGTATATTCGTTTCCGTAGGGAAGCCACTCCAGGACCTCCGCTTCTGTTAGATAATCACGTTATCACCGACAGCCGATTATTTGGCGTGCTGAGCGCGGGGTTTATTGAGGGAAATCTAGTCATCCCTCGGTTTGTGTTAGAGGAGCTACACATCATGGCAAACTCTCCATCAAGCTCTCGGCGCGCGCGTGGGCTGAGGGGATTGGAAACTCTTGAGCGGCTCCAGTCCTCTGAAAACTACCGCATCACCATCCATGATTCTGATCGTGATGGCGGCTCAGACACCCACGATTCTAGGTTAATCCACACCTGCCGTTTACTATCCGCCAAGCTACTCACCACGGATGAGAACTTAACGAAGGCGGCGCGCTTGCAGGCCATTGTTGTATTGAACATCAATGACCTCAATCAGGCGTTAAAGCCAAAGATCGCCGTTGGCGAAAGAATCCGCTTACCACTCGTGCGCGCAGGGAAGGATGAGGACCAGGCGATCGGCTACTTGCCAGATGGGTCAATGATCGTTGTCAATCACGCAGCCTCTAAGATCAATACCACGCAGGACGTCACCGTCATCAGCACACTCGAAACCGAAGCTGGGCTTATGGTGTTTTCCGAACTCTTCGAGCGCGAAGAATAAGTGGAAGAAAAATTCTACTTCGACCTCACATAAGGAGTATTGATTGAATCAATACTGTCACCGATATTTTCCATACCCTCAATCTGTCGTTTCCTAGTATTCTGGAGACATGGATAAAATCAGCCCACTAATGAACAACGACATCAATTCCGATTGGCAAGACGTTTCCCCCCCCGCGGATCGTCGCCAACTTCGTGATGAAGTAGAAGCTCTTGCCGCGCAAGACCGTGGTCCTCTTGATAGCCAAGGAGGGCTGGAGGTTTATCTCTCACCAGCCAATGCTATCCCCACGGTAATGCATGAGATCGGCCGCTTACGCGAAACTTGTTTCCGTGAGGTTGGTGAGGGTACAGGCATGAGCTTGGATCTTGATAAGTATGATGATCACTACCTGCATTTGTTCCTCTGGGACCCTGAGAAAGGAAACATCGCAGGTGGATACCGCCTTGGTAGAACGGATACCATCATGGCGGAGTTTGGCGCTGAGGGGCTGGTGACGGCTTCTTATTTTCAGTTCGAGCAACCGTTCCTAGACTACCTCACGCCTGGGCTGGAGTTGGGTCGCGCGTTTGTAGCGACAGGCTACCAGAAGTCTCTCTACCCGCTGGCACTACTATGGAAAGGCATCGGTGGATTTATCGCTCGTTACCCACGTTACTCACGTCTCTTTGGCTGTGTTAGCATTAGCGATGATTACACCAAAATCTCCCAAGACATTATGGTGAATTACATGCGAAGGTCTCATCGCAACTCACGGCTTGCCCCTTGGGTAAAGCCTCATAGCCCCTACCACGAGCTTCCGGATAACCAAGACATCAGCGTTCATCTTCAGAACATTGATCAAGTTTCTGCCCGCATTTCTGAGAACGAGCCAGATGGAAAAGGTGTGCCTGTGCTGCTCCGGCAATACCTCAAGTTGAATGCCACGTTGTTAGAGTTCAACGTTGATGCGGCATTCAACCACTCGTTAGATGCCTTGGTGCTTGTTGATCTCCGGCAAGCTCCGGCACGGATGCTGAAGCGCTATCTCGGCCAGGAAGGCTACCAAGCTGTTACGAGCTAGCAGGTAGAAACTTCCAGTTAGAAACCTCTACGCCTTGGCCCTGAGGGGCGCCCCCTCCGCCTGTGAGACCGGTCGCGTTTCTCATCGATTTTACCATCGGCATCACGATCTTCGCCCCAGGGCATGGTATCTTTATACTCCACGCCTTCACGGCGGCCTTTAACGATGTGCTCAGAGTAAACTTTCCGTTTTTCGCTTGCTGAGAAAGCCTTGTTCGCCACCGCGAGCGCCTTGCGGATCTCAGTGGGCTTGCTTTTCAGAGGCAGCTCAGCGAGCACCTTGCCCTCTTGGCCAAACTCCCCAGCACGGATGATGAAGATGCCCGTCTTTTCTTTATCACCATCGATGGCATCGCTCCACTTAGCGTCTGTTTCACCCGCGATATCAAAGTGATACCGCCCGATTACATCCGGGTGATTAGCCACAGGCTTGAGTAGTGATTCGAGCGCAGCACGGTGTTTTTTAGCCGCCACGGCATACACAAGTAGCCGCTGATCACCTGAGGAAACATTGAGAGCTTGCTTGAAGGTGTGGAAGTCTCTCACTACGGCATCGCTTGCTTTCGCTCTGGATGGGTATTTTTTTGCTAACCGATCCATTTCCGCAATCACACGCTTATTAAGCGCTGCCTCCTCCTTGCTGCCTGGCTCAGGTCTGCCTCTGATTCCCATGCCCATTTGTGGACTCCTGCCTGCACCCGTAAGCCGCTTTTTCCCATCGGGTGTTAGAATACAGAAGGCTGTGTTCTCAAATCTACCATTGAGGAACTCACGCACCATGTCTTGGTGCTTTTTACTTTCGAATGTTTCCAGCCGCACACACACATAATTTCTGGATGATTGAATGAACTCTTCCATCGCGAACAAACTGTTCTGCGTTTTTGAATAGCCGGGTCAAAACACACCAGAGATCCCATTACACTGCGCCGCTGCTGCCATGAAAAAAATCGGCCGTTGGCTTCTCTTCGCCTCAGCGGTGGCGGTTTCCCATGTGGAATACCAAACCACGCCGGCGGTTCCTATTTCCTGAGAGCTGGCACCTATGTCCATGGGGCCAGGTCCTTGCGCGTGTGAGTTACTGATGCTTCCAGCCGATGCAAGCGCTGCTATCACCGAAACGGCCAATTTTATTCGTGCGGGTGTCTGTTTCATAGAAGAGGAAACATCCGCACCACCTAAGAGTTGCGAAACGTGGGGAATTTTTTTGCCATCGCATTTGCCTGTGCCATACTCAAGCGCATGGGGAAATTTATTATCTGCATCGCATTCTTCCTTCCGTTAATCCTTGTTAGCTGTGGGGACGGAGGCGGCATGGTTTCTGAAAACCGCAGCAACCGCGGCTACAACCCAGGTGTTGGGCCATTCGATAGCCGGGGGAACTACGTAGAAGCCTGGGCCGATGATAAAAGCAAAGGTCGCTGGTGGCGTAAGAGCACAAGCTCCCCGTCGGCCATCGCTTCCACACCAAAGCCCACGCCAAAACCTCCAGTCATTGCCTCGGCTCCCACCCCCACGCCTCGCCCAGCAGCACGCCCAACAAGACCCGCACCCCGCCCTCCTGTTGGTCGCCCATCCGTAGCATCCAAGCCTAAGCCCAGACCCAAAGCTGTTAAGGCAAAGCCAAAACGCAAATCACCCATCCGCTACACCATCAAAAAAGGAGACACCCTTTACGCTCTAGCACGTAAGTATAAAACTTCCGTCACCGCCATCCAGAGAGCCAACGGCCTCAAGGGCACCAACCTACAAATTGGCAAACGCCTACTCATCCCGCGCTACTAACCGCTACCCATTTATGAAGAAACTCACATCCCTTCTCGTTCTCACCCCCATCCTCCTAACAGCTTCTTGTAATTCCAAAGAACCCACCGCTGAAACAGAAGAAGCACCGGATCCAATCATCGCACTCCAAGAGTGGCTGAAAACCCCCGAGGCAGACCGCGCACCGCTCAAGAGCCTCCCAGTCTGGAACACCGCCCTCAGCAAAGATCAGGCAGACAAAGTCATTTCAGGCATGGCCAAAATGCGCCTCGATCACCTGAAAAAAGAACGCCAAGCCGAGTTCGATGCCAAAGCCATCACCCTCGGTAAACTCACCATGCGCTACGAGTACCACACCTATGGTAAAAAACCCAAAGACGGTCACTCACTCTATATCTCCATGCACGGCGGCGGCGGTGCTCCAGCACGCGTCAACGACGGCCAATGGCGCAACCAAATCCGCCTCTACAAACCCAAAGAAGGCATCTACATCGCCCCCCGTGCCCCCACCAACACCTGGGACCTCTGGCACCAAGGGCACATTGATGACTTCTTTGATCGCCTCATCGCCAACTTCATTGCCATCGAAGGCGTAAACCCTAACAAAGTCTATGTCATGGGTTACTCCGCCGGCGGCGATGGCACCTACCAGCTAGCCCCGCGCATGGCAGACCGCTGGGCAGGTGCCGCCATGATGGCAGGCCACCCGGGCGATGCCCAAACATACAACCTCCGCAACCTCCCCTACTTCATCCAATGCGGCGGCAAAGACGCAGCCTACAAACGCAACGAACTCTGCAAAAAATGGGGCGAAACCCTCGACCAACTCGCCAAAGAAGACCCCGGCGGCTACCCACACAAATGGATCGTCTATCCCCAATACGGCCACTGGATGAACCTCGAATGCAAACAAGCCGTGCCATGGATGGCCAAACACACCCGTAACCCATGGCCCAAAAAACTTCACTGGTATCAAGACAACCGCACCGGCAACCGCTTCTTCTGGCTCTCTAACAAAGATCCAAAACACAAGCAGCTCGTCTCCGCAGAGGTCAAGGGACAAACCATCACCATCGATCCCGCAACCGCCGAAAAATTCGCCCCCCTACCCGCTGTCACACTCCGCCTCTCAGATCATCTGTTAGATCTTGATAAACCCATCACCGTAAAAACTATCGCAGGTAAAATCCTCTTCGAGGGCAAGATCAAACGCAGCACCGAGGCCATCGTCAACTCCCTCATCGAACGCCCAGACACCACATCCGCCGCCACCGCCACCCTCGATATTAAGTTCTAACATCCCGCCACCTCAAACCAACCCCAACCTAGAACTCATGTCCTGGAAACTCCACAACGCCATGTGGCCCGGCCTCGTCGGCAAGGAAAACGGTAGTGACGAGCCACCGATTGCGCTCGACACCATACTCGACCTCACCCAAGCATCCGAGTCTAACGGCTCCAGCTACGATGGCGTTGACCTCTTTCTCTCCTTCCCCCACCTCGATATTGATGCCGATGACGAAGAGATCAAAAAACTCGCCGACAACATCGCTGCGCGAAACCTCAAAGTAGGCACCTGCGTCGCCCCCATCTGGCAAGACACCGGAGGCGGCTCCGCCATGGGCGATCAAGCTGCCCGCAAACGCTTCACCGATGCCGTGCGCAAAGCCTGCCGCTACACCGCCGTCCTCCGCCAGCACGGCGTCCGCAGCTACGGCTCCATCCGCATTGACTCCGCCACCCCCGTGAGTGATTGGGCAGACAACCCAGCCGCCAACACCCGCCTCATTGCCGAAACCTTCCGCGAATGCGGCCGCATCGCCGCAGACCATGATGAAATTCTCGTCGCCGAAGGCGAAATCTGCTGGGCCGGTATGCACTCATGGAAAGACATGCTTGATCTGTTAGAAGAAACCGGAATGCCAGGAACCGTCGGTTTCCAAGCCGACCTCGCCCACACCTACCTCTATCTGTTAGGCTACAACGCCCCCGAGCACGCCCTCATTTCAGACGGCTACACCGATGAAGCATTCTGGTCAGCCTACCAAACCATGACCGACAAGCTTCGCCCGTGGACCTACGATTTCCACGTCGCACAGAACGATGGCACCGTACACGGCTCCGGCAGCCACGATAAAACCGGACGCCACTGCCCCGCCGATGACCCAAACGGAAAACTCGACATCGCCCGCTGCGCCCAACACTGGCTGTTAGAAAACGGCCAGCCGCGACCAGAAATCAAACACCTCTGCTGGGACGGATGCATGTTCCCCAACAAAACCCTCCTCCAACAAAACACCTGGAACACCATCCTCTCCACCATGCAACAAATCAACCAACGAACTAGCCAACCAATCAACTAATCAACCAACCTCCATGAAAATAGGAATGAACATGCACCTCTGGTCCACCTGCGTGACCGAGGAACACTTCGCAGACATCGAAACCCTCAAAGAAATCGGCTACCAAGGTATCGAAATCTTCCTCGCCGATGACAACCGCGCCAACTACGAAAAAGTCGGCGAGTTTCTCAAATCCATCAACATGGAAGTCAACGGCTGCCTCGGCGTTGGCCCCGAGCAAAACCCAATCTCAGAAGACCCCGCCGTGCGCCAAGCCGGACTCGATAAAATCAAAGCCTCCATCGATCACCTCCACGCCGCTGGCGGCAAAAACATCTGCGGCCCCTTCCACTCCGCCTTTTCCACCTTCTCGCGCAACGAGCCACAGGAAGACGAATACAAACGCAGCGCCGAGGTCCTCCACGCCGCCGCCGAGCACGCCGCCCAAGCTGGCATCACCCTCACGCCAGAAGCCCTCAACCGCTTCGAGTGCTACCTCGTCAACACCATGGCGCAGCTCAAAAAACTCGTCGATATGGTCGATCACCCGAACCTGCGCGGCATGTTTGATCCCCACCACGCCAATATCGAAGAAAAATCCTTTGCCGAATCCATCGCCACCATCGCCCCCGTCATGACCCACGTTCACATCAGTGAAAACGACCGGGGCACCCCCGGCAGCGGCCACATCCCATGGGACGAAGTCTTCTCCTCCATCGCCAAAACCGGCTACAACGGCTGGTATTACATCGAGGCCTTCTCCCGTGACGACCTCGACTTCGCCAACGCCATCAACGTCTGGCGAGAGTTCAACCCACGCATGGACATCTGCCGTGAAGGATACGCCTTCACCAAAGCCATGATCGAAAAACACGCCATCTAACAAAATGAAATTTGGCAACGAATGCTACACCTGGTTTATGAAAGAATCAGGAGCCTACTGGGAAAACAAACTCGATCACATGATCGAAGTCACCGCCCGCGCTGGCATGACCGGAATCGAACCCATCTACACCTGGATGGGCGATCTCCAAGACGCCGGCCTACTCCGTGCCTCGTTAGAAAAACACGGAGTCGAACTCGCCGCCATCGCCTTTGTGCAAGATTGGAACAACCCGGAGGAAACCGCCGATGAACGCGCCGCCGCAGATGCCGCCATCGAGCTACTCAAACAATTTCCCGGTGCCTACCTCTGCACCGTGCAAATGCCCACCGGCAGGCACGATCTAGAACAACGCCGCCTCAACCTCGTTGCCAACGTCAATGCCGTTTCCCGCCGCGCCACCGATGCCGGCATCCCCTGCACCTTCCACCCGAACTCCCCGGAAACCTCCACCAACCGCACCGAGGAAGACTACTCGGTAATTTTAGAAAACCTCGACCCCTCAGTCACTGGCTGGACCCCCGACGTAGGGCACATCATCAACGGCGGCATGGACCCACTCACCAAGATGAAACAATACGCCAGCCTCATCAATCACGTGCACTACAAAGACTGGGACGGCAATCCCGAGTTCGCACTCATGGGGCAAGGAAAAGTTAAGTTGTTAGAAATAACCCAATGGCTCAAAGACCGCGACTACAACGGCTGGATCATCTGCGAAGACGAAGCCCCCTCTGCCGTTGACGATCCAGACGGCGTCACCCTTCACGACGGCAAATGGATCAGGGAGGCCTTGCTGCCTAATGTTACTTAGCTTAGCACCTCCCTTTTAGAAAACCCTCTGACGTCCCAAACCCCACTTTTTCTCGCGTATTTACTTGTCAGCTAGGCTCAACAACTTATTTTTCCACATGATAATGCGTCATAACCACAAACACACAAATATATGAAAAAATTACCATTACTCGCAGGTCTCTCGTTGTTAAGCATGGGAACAACTGTAGATGCTGCCCTCGTTCACGCAGGGGGAAACGCTACTCTTGTCAGCACCACCACATTTGATGGCGGTGCAGGGAGTGCCTCTGTAGCAGGAACAAGCGACGGCAACACAACTTCCACAGCCAATGGACAGGTATTCACCAATGATCCCGGAGGTTTTCCGTCTGATTACTTTGCCGTTGCCTCGGCTATTATAATTGATCTCGATCTTGGCAGCACCATGTCCATTGACTCGATTGCTTTCTGGAACCGAGGAGCTGCTTCCAATGGAAATGCAACCAGATCATTCAACGCTGTCTTCTCAACTGATAGCACGTTTGGAAATGGCGACGACAGTTCAGCGTTCTCCTTCAACCCTGTAAATAGTGGCGGGAACCAACAAGATTTTGCTCTAGGCACCACAGTAAATAACGCTCAATTCGTGCGTATCACTATTGATGACAACGATTTTGGAACCTTTGCAGGTGGTGACCGAGTTGCCTTTACGGAGTTTCAATTTAATGCCGTTCCCGAGCCTTCTTCTACAGCATTGCTCGGTCTTGGCGGTCTAGCCCTAATTATCCGCCGTAGGAAATAGAGCTATACATGATATTTAGAACTCAGCCTAATTCTATTTTCATCCTCTTCAGTATTGCTGAAGAGGATTTTTTTGCGCACAGCTGGGAACCGTCCACCAAAATATCTAGCCCACCGTGCGGTGGTTTTTGCGATAGCTGCCTGGCGTTTCTTGGCGTGCTTTCCTGAAGGCATTATGGAATGCCACCGCGCTACCGTAGCCCACGCGTTGGGCTATCTCTTTGATCGGCATGGAGGTTTCCCGCAGTAATCGAGCCGCTTCATTTATACGCAAGTTCACCAAGTATTGCTGAGGGGTTATTTTTATATCTGTTAGAAAACGTCTGCGTAGCCCGCTGGGTGTGATACCTGCGCGGTCGGCTAGTGTTTCCACACTGAGCTTAGCCATCGATTGCCCTTCAGCCCATGCCGTAAGCGCATCCGTGTGCTTATTCTGCGCCGGATCAGGTAATGTGGTTTGTAAAAACTCACCTAGAATTAGGGTGAGTAGTGCCTCCCGCATCAGCGGCAACATCGGTGTAGGAGCTGCCGTGGCCAGCTCCATTGAGCGTGTGATGTCTGACTCTAACCGATCATTGCGCGGCCCTTGCCTCACCACCGACCCCATGCTGTGCCCTATCAAAACATCAAACGGCGCAGGTAAGTTAGTAGCATCATCTAACGAAAAGTGCTGTACGGATGCCTTCACTCGGCTCGATTTTCCGTAGGGCCTAAAAGGGGTGTTAGGAAAGAGCAACACACCCTCCCCAGCAGCAAGGCTCAATAGGCCGCGTCCCTCCACCTCCATCTCTAACGAGCCATCATGCAGGTAGAGCAAATCAAAGTGCGGCCACACGGATGCCTTCATAGGAGTGGCACGGGAAAACTCTCCATAGCTATGTAGCAGAAACCTAATCACGCACGATATGATGAACTATTTAATGATTTGGTAAATATTATAATGTTTCCATCTTACTGTGAGCACGTGAGGATGCACCCGTATGCAGTATCGATCATTTGGAAAAACTGGCTGGATGGTGTCGGAAATTGGTTTCGGCGGCTGGCAGCTTGGCGGCACATGGGGCCAGGTGGATGACGCAGAATCCATTGACACACTACTCTACGCCTTCGAGCAAGGCATTAACTTCGTCGATACCGCAGCACTCTACGGGGCGGGCCGCTCTGAGCAAGTAGTGGGCAAAGCACTCAAACAGTGGACGGGTGAAAAAATCTACGTCGCCAGCAAAATCCCCCCGATCGTTTGGGATCAGCAAAACGACATCGATGCGCCGATGCGTGGACGTTATCCACTCGCCCACGCAAGGCAGCAGGTGGAGGCCTCCCTACGCCGGCTCAACACAGACTGCATTGACCTTCTCCAGCTTCACGGTTGGTATCACCAAGGGTGCTACCAGCTCGATTGGTTAGAGGCGTTGAACACACTCAAATCCGAAGGCAAAATTGCCCACATCGGCGTCTCTCTCCATGATGCCCGGCCAGACCAAGGCATCACCGTGGCAGAGCTCGGCTTGGTAGATTCCATCCAGGTGATTTTTAATATCTTTGAGCAAGAGCCGTTAGAGAAACTCCTCCCCGCTGCACAAGCAACCAGCACCGCCATCATCGCCCGTGTCCCGCTGGATTCTGGCTCACTTACAGGAAGTTGGAACGCACACACTATTGACGATTGGCAACCTGATGACAAACGCCACCAGATGTATGCCAAGGATGGGAACTTCTCTGAAACCCTCGCGCGCATTGATCGTATCAAAAACGTATGCACCCCGCATTACCCGAGCCTTGCCGAGGCAGCATTACGTTTCTCCCTCTCCCCCGATGCCGTTTCTCTAACTATCCCAGGGATGAGAAACCGCCACGAGGTGGACCTCAATACCGTGCACAGTGACGGCATCCCGTTCCCCGCCGAGCTAGCGAAAGACCTTACCCCTCACGCATGGAAACACGCCTTTTATTAAAATCTAACAAAAAACTATGAGTGACCTACTAACAACTGACTGGCTACAAAAACACGCCACCCGCCTGCACCACGAATTCAACCTGAACGGCTACGTTTCTATTCCTGGTTTTTTTAATGCCGATGAGCTGGCCGACATCAAAGCTAACAAAAAACGATTCGTGCAAGACGTGATCCCAACGATGCCAGAATCTGAAGTTTACTATGAGGATGCCAATGATAAATCCACCCTCAAGCAACTGCAGAATATGTGGCAACACGATGCATTTTTTGGAAACATGATGGCTGAAAAAAGCAAGCTCACCACCCTTTCTGAGATATGTCTTAATGAGGGAACGGTGCCCAAGAATATGCAGTATTTCAACAAGCACGCCGGCGGTGGCCAGCCGACACCACCGCATCAAGACGGGTATTTTTTCCACCTTGTCCCCAATAACGCAATCACCATTTGGTATGCGCTAGAGGACGTGGAGCCAGAGCAGGGATGCGTGAACTACGTGCAAGGCTCCCACAAGTACGGCATGAGAGCGCATGGTGCTAGCGGGGTGCTAGGCTTCTCCCAGAGCATCCTCGATTTTGGCATTCCACATGATCACGACAACGCCGTCGCCTTCCCCTGTAAAGCTGGTCATCTCATCGCCCACCACTCTCTAACAATTCACTGGGCAGAGGGGAACCGATCAGCCGATAAATCACGCCAAGCGATGGGTGCCATCTACTACGGTGAGAGTGCCACGGAAGATGCAGCAGCCAAAAAAGCTTACCAAGAACGGCTCAACGCACAACTTGCAGCAGCAGGAAAAATCTAACAATAAAGAAAGTATTCTCCGGACTCCGCTGAGGGAGCTGATTCATCAGTAAGCTTGCAAGTGCTTCTTAAAAAACTGCATGCGCTTGTGCCGGAGGTAGGGCATTTCTCCTGAGCCGTGTCCGCCGTTGGGGACTGGGTAGAACTCGAATTTCTTGTCGGCTTGGATCAGGGCGTTGACGACTTGATAGGTGGATGCCGGATCCACATTGGTGTCCAGCTCCCCGACGGTTAACATCAACGCACCCTTGAGCTTGTGGGCGTGGGTGACGTTTGAGTTTTCCGCGTAACTTTTATCTACGGGCCAGTCCATCCACTGCTCGTTCCACCAAATTTTATCCATCCGGTTATCATGGCAGCCGCAGTCAGACGCGCCGGCTTTATAAAAATCACCATGGTGCAAGAGCGCCGCTAGGGTGGACTGCCCGCCAGCAGAGCCGCCGTAGATGCCGACGTTCTTGAGATCGAGCTCTGGGTGTTTTTCCCCCGCTGCCTTGAGCCATTTGATGCGGTCTGGAAACCCAGAGTCCTTGAGGTTTTTATACGCCACATCGTGGAAGTCTTTACCGCGGTGGTTAGTGCCGAGCCCATCGATTTGCACAACGATAAAGCCAGATGCGGCAAGCTCGGAAAGCTGATTGTGCCAGGTGCTCCATCGCTTAGGGACAAAGGCGCCGTGCGGCCCCGCGTAGATGCTTTCGATAACCGGGTATTTTTTGTTAGGGTCGAAGTTGGGTGGCCGGATAATGATGCCGTGGATGTCATGGCGATTGTTTCTATCTTTGCAGACAAAGCGTTCAGGCAGCTGCCAACCAGTTTGTTTCAGGACATCAATATTAGGAATAGGAAGGGTGGTGATTTTTTTACCATTAGCAAAACGTCTAACTTCATAGACTGGCGGATGATCTACCCGTGACCACTTAGCGAGGTAATATTTGTTATCGGGTGATAGATGAATATCATGAGTGCCGTTTGCATTTGTTAGAGGAATCATTTTACCACTATCCATGTTCACTTTTACGTAGTGAATGTAGTAGGGGTCTTGTTTTGGGTAACAGCCAGCAACCTTGAGATAGATCTCTCTGCTCTCTTCATCCACTTTAACAATCTCGCGCACCAGCCCTGTCTTCCCTAAGCTCCCTGTAAGATTCCTAACAACTTTTCCATTACTGGCATCGAGCAAGTAAAGGTGCAGGAAGCCAGAGCGTTGGGAGAGCCAGAGCATTTGTTTTTCTCCATTAAGGATGCGCCGGTAGCAGTGCTTACTGGCAAAGACAAAGGTATCCGAAACCTCCTGCACAACGATCCGGTGTTTGCCGCTGCCAGCGCTCATTTCTATCATCTTATACTTACCATACCCTCGCTCAATGAAATCCACCGTGTAGCGTTTGGAATCCGCGCTCCAGCCACCGTTTCGGTAGTAGTAAGGATTTTTCACAATCGATTCATCCACTGGTATCGGCTTGCGGCCATCGGTAAAAAACATCACCGGTTTAGGCACATTGATAAGGTCGCCAGGCTTGGTATAGTTGCGTGTAAAATGCTCGGGTTGCACCCCGCCCTTAGGGCTTGTCCGAACGTAATGCACCTGCCGCACCGGATGAGTGGTGTTTTGCCAAGCGATCCAAGCTGATGAATCCGGCGCCCACTCAAAGCGCGGCTCCCAGACAGAACCTTTAGGTAGCTGAAAGTCGATAGGTTTCCCATTCAGGCTGAGCTGGCGCGCGCTATGATGAAGTTTCCACTTTTTGTTAGGCGATTGCTTCCCGCGATGAGATTTTGACGAGTGCTGTTTAGACTCTTTGAGATCCAGTGAGTTCTTGCCTGCTGGCTTACCGGGTAGTTTTTTATTTTTCCCAGTTGTTAGATCGTAAGAAACCCACACCCGCTTTCCGTCAGGTGCTGTTAGTTGTGCATAAAGTTCTTTGCCATCGTGCGACCATAGGTGGTGAATGTGGTCGTTTTTTAATGCCGCACGTTGTTTCACTCTGAGCGCATGAATCTCCTTTAGCCAAGATTGAGTAGCACCCGCATAGCTCAACGTGGGCATGGCAGTGCCAAGGCAGATCAACGTGCTCAGTAACTTCAACATGGCAATGGATAACGTAGGCTAGACAGTTGATATTTCACGCGAGTTCTCGATTCTTACCCGCTTCAGATCTCATTCTTCTTATAAACGGCAACAGCAACAATCCATAGAGCGTGTAGGCAATAAGATTCAGCGTGATCAGATACCAAGGATGGGGCCCCATATAGTCAAAGAGCGTCGGCACGTTAGGCTTTCCGTTAAGAAACCCATAGTTCGTATTCAGCAGGTAGTTCAGCGCAAAAACAATCGCCATGTAGCTCGTGCTCCAAATGAATATTCTCACCATCACCCCTTTTTCTGGGTATAATCTCAAACCAAAAACTAACATCAACCCCGCCACTGGCACACCTCCATGCTGCATAAAAAATGCATAATACTCCAAAGCATCCCAATCAAAATAAAGCGTCGGCGTTATTAGCCCCTGCAAGGTGCCTGCCACACCCCACAGGTAGCCCACTTCTGCAAGTCTTTGGCTTCGCTTAAAGAGTGCTACGGCTAACACGATCGCCACCACGTCACACAAGTAAAACGGGTAAGAGTTCTTATGAATAATTCCCAATGCCGTCTCAGTAGATCCGCCAGGTTCATAAGCGTAGCGCAGCCAATTGGTAATAGGATCAGCAAGCACACTGACAAGAAGTAAGATGCCAAGCGATATTTCCGCTGTCCGCTTCACCCTCCGCGAGGCATCAGATCTCTCTAGGAAAATCAACCCAACTGCTGCCACTGCGGTTACAGCCAATGCTACCCAGTGCGATGATCCAAATGCGATAAATGCTCTGCTGTCCATAATGTTTGTGCGTCACACGACCATCAACACATCCACACTCAGGTCAACCAAGAAAGCCAGGCACGCAACCCCGTGACAGCAAACCACAATCGTATTTACTAACGCTCTTTGCTCAGCCAAACTCGCTCCATGTCCCACAGTATCCTACTGCCCGCTATCGGCTTACTAGCTGCCACCATCATCAGCCAAGCCGCGCCTGAGCCTTCCTCTATTGTGAAACCTCACACCGTCCCAGCCGTCAAGTCTTGGGCTGCTGCCACCGGTCACCTCACACTGGAGAAACCCAGCATCTCTTCAAACGACGCCACCGCACCGCTTGCCAAGCTCCTCACCTCAGAGATCCCCGGCTCATCCATCGCTAGCGGCACAAAGGCGACCATCACACTCACGCTCAGTAGCCAACGGAACAACGCGCCAACCGAAAGCTACCAACTCGTAGTCACCAATAAAAACATCACGATCAAAGCCGCATCCCATCAAGGTCTCTACTACGGCACACGCACCTTACTCCAAATGCTCAAGCATTCTAACAAACTTCCCTGCGGCGTGATTACCGATTCTCCCAAGTATCCAGTGCGTTCACTGTTGTTAGACGTAGGGCGGAAGTTTATCCCCGTTGATGGGCTCAAAGACTGGATCCGCATGATGGGCTGGATGAAAATCAATGAACTCCACCTCCACCTCAACGATAACTCATGGGGCCGCTACCCAGGTTACCGATTAGAATCTAAAAAATTCCCCGGCCTCGCCTCCAAAGACGGCCACTACACATTCGCCCAAATCCGTGAGCTACAAGACTTCGCCAAGCTACACGCCGTCACCATCGTGCCAGAAATCGACTCCCCAGGCCACTCCCTAGCCTTCACCACCTATCGCCCAGACCTCGCGCACCCAGAGATCAACCGCAATGGTTTTGGCCTCGCTTACCTTGATCTGAACAACCCAGAGGCAATCCGTTTCATGGAGCAAATATGGGACGAAGTTTGCCCTCTGTTTGATTCCAAGCTCGTCCACATCGGCACCGATGAGTATCGCCTAAATCTCGTCAAGGACCCCAAGGAACGCGCCGCCCTCGGTGAGAAATTCCGCCAATACATCAATCACCTGAACCGCTACATCCGCAAGAAACATGGTAAAACTGTGAGAACTTGGTCGGGCTACGAACACATGCCCGGGAAAACCGAACCAGATACCAACATCATCATCGATATGTGGGAAACCTCCGATGCCAAAAACAAAGTCAAAGCTGGGTACAAAGTAGTGAACTCCTCCCACTTCTACACCTACATCGTCCCCGGTGCTCCTTACTACGGCGTTAACAATACCTTCATCTATGACACCTGGACACCCATGCAGTTTTCTAACAAACCTGCGGGTAAGCTCAGCCCAGAAGACCCCGGCCTGATGGGTGCCAAGCTCCACGTCTGGAACGACTACGGCCCGTCCGGCTACACATGGAATGAAATCGCTCGCCTCTCCCTGCCATCAATGGCCGCAATGAGTGAAAAAATGTGGGGCATCAAAGGCGCGGCAAACTACAAAGCATTCAACCGCTACGCCACCACACTCACTGAAAACATCCCAAACGTTTCCCTAACAAACCGCAACGCAGCAGGAGAAAACTCCACCGTCATGCAGCTTGAAAAACCCCTCTTGCTGATCCCTAACACCCAGAAACCCCTCAAACAAAAGGCAGAAAACCTCGAGTGGCCATGGACAGCATCTGTCACCCTAACAAGACACAACGATGTCAAAGGCGATGAGATTCTCCTCTCCTCAGACCTCGCCGCATTTTATCTCGATCTCACCCACACCGCGCACGATAAAAAACAGAAGAAGGATATCACCCGCCGAGGCGTCGCCTGCGTGCGCGCTAACCAAGCCTACGGACACGAACCCATCACTTCTAACAATCCAGACATCCTCATCTTTGACTACCAAGTGCCCGTTGGAAAAAAAGTCACCCTCACCCTCGTCGGCGAGCGTCGGCGCACATCGCTCTACGTTGATGGCAAACTCATCCAGAGCATCGGCAAACAAATGGTCTGCCCACTGACTCGCATTGGCGATGAACTCCCGCGCGGTCCACACGCCACCCTGCACAGCCTAAACATCAAAAGCAAAGGTCTCACCAGCGTGCAAGTAGGTGCATGGTCGCCCAAAACCATCACAGAGCGCCCCAAGGCCACCAACTATGATCTCACCAAAACACTCACCGCAGCGGGGAACTACCAAATCGTTTTCCAATACTCCGGCGGCCAACACCGACTCGACATCTCCAAAGTTGAGTTGTTGGAAAATGGCAAAGTCATCCACACGGACAACCATGCGGGTGTCACAGGAGGCAAAAGTAGTGGAAACATCTACCCGCTTACCATCAAAGCCCTCAAGCCCAACGCCACCTACACCCTCCGCGCCACCATCCACAGCGACGGCGGCACGGACTCCTCAGGAACCATCACGCTGCAAGAGGCTCCCTAACAGATCGCTCATCATGCATGGCACACGCTCGTAAAAACTTCACAGACAACCAAAAGGCACAGATCTACGTACGTGATCGTGCCACCTGTTGTTTTTCTGGTGCCAATCTTTGGTTACTGGATGCCCCGCTGTCACCCGGCAATCAATTTGACTGGGTAGATCACGTTCAACCATCCGCGAAAGGTGGAAGTAGTGACGTCTCTAATGGAGTCTGTGCATCACATACGTTTAATGCCAAAAAACGCGATAACAGCGCGGATACGTTTTATCTTTTCCAACACGGCATTCCTACATCTGATTACTATGAAATCTTTGGTGCTCTAACTGCCACCCAACAAAAAAGGCAACACCGCCTCGCAAACCTTGCCGTTGAAGATTGGTTTTTTAACCGTGCCATCGCTTGGATTAATCACGCCATGCATGATCGCTGCTATCGTGATTTTTACGATTGTTCCCACAAACGTGATGCCAATTACTGGCTCCATGCAGCTTACAAAAAACTTCTCACCTATCAAAAAAAGCAGGGGTCCAAATCACTAGAAGACCGTGGTATCGTTTCCTCACCCACCACGCTGATGACAACGTGGCTGACCCTCAGAAACTCTCAGACATTTGATGATTTACGCGCAGTGGAAGAGGCTCTTTTTCCATGTTACCGGCGGAACTATCATTGCTGGGCTCTGTATTTTTGGGACAGCGAAAGTGATGCTGATCTCGAACAAGCACGCCAGTTTGCACATGATGAAAAGGATCTCTGCCCTTCTGTTCTAGCCGCTATTGAAAGCGATTTTTCTCTCCGAACCAATTCAGAATAAACCAAGAGGCTCCCTAATCTGGCACCTCCACCAACTTGGCGCCTGTCATTTGCAGTCGTTTATATTTGGCACTGAGGACAAGCGCATTGGCCGCTGTTGCACTTAGCCTTGGTGCTGCGCTGTAATCCTGTGGATTGTTGTCTCTGTTAGGCTGATAGTAAAACGTGCCGTCTGTGCACTGCGCGAGTGCAAAGTGCCAGCGGTTGTGATCCATGAGTTTGCGAAACATCACCGGATCTGCCAGCGCACCGAGCCCCGTCCATGCCATGCCTAACAGCGGCGATCCATGGGTATCTGGAAATGTCACTGGGTTGTTACCAATGCAAGAGGCGTTTAGCTTGGCAAAGTTACTATAAGTTTCCCCACCCACTGGGCTGAGATAATGCGCGATGGCAGAGGCACCAGTACGTCCCATGTCCGCATACTTGGGGTTCTTTTTCCCACCATCTTTATACCAGACATAGCCAATCTGATTAGTCCCTTTATCCACAAAGTCATGTGCAGCGCGGAACTTCCCCGCATCTACTTTCAGCCCACACCGCATCATCAACCCCCACGCCATTTTTGCCTGCATGGTGATCACATTAATGGCGCCGTAGCCATTGCCGCCGGGTCTGTCCTTAGGACGATGCCCCCACCCGCCGTTGGCCATCTGAGATTTATGCAGCCATTGGTTTATTTCCTCCAGCTCCTTGAGCACCCAGTTTTCCTTGGTGATAAGATAATATTCCGCAAGGTAGGTGCCGTAGAGTGTGTACTTCCAGCAATCAAGCCCACCGTAGGAAATCTTATCGTTGGTCACCTTTGCACAATGCTCAGCAGCTTTTTTGCTAGCGGCTAGGTGTTCTGGTTTATCGCTGCCTAACATTGCCAAGGCGGCAAAGGCATGAATGTGCGGTCTGCCGTGCCACGAGCCGTCTGGCTTCTGACGCTTTAGAAGATAGGAATAGCTCTCTGCAAGAATACGGTCGGTTTTCTTGCAGTTGTAGGGATAGGTTTTTGAGAACGCGCCATATTTTTGGCCGAGCTGAAGCAAAACCTTGAGATCTTTGTCGTTACGGGTGATGTTAAGTATTAGAGTGCCCTTGTTTGTTCCCTGAGAAACTTCTAACGCATTGCCAAATTCCATCATTGGTCCTTCATAGCCAAAGAACTTCATCCCATAGCCAAACTTGTGCGCTGCGCCGAACGGCTTCCCGTTTACTCCCGTAATCTTATCGCCCACCATCACCTTACCGTGCGCGGGTGTGTTTGCGAACACATACCCTACCTCTAACACCTTAGGCGACTCCACCGTAATCTTCGCCCGCACCCCAGTGATACCGAGGTTAATAAACCACCCACCCGCCTGTGCATCTGGCTGCACCTTGGTGGTCCGTTTCCAAGTGCCATTTTTCCGCAATGCAAGACACGGCTGAAGCAGAGCAATAGAGACAACCAAGCCCGAGACCAAAGTAAGAGAACGTTTCATGCCGTAGTGTAACCCCACGGTCCCACCCGAGAAGCACAAAGCCAACCTACCGTGTGTTCTGTGCCCTTCCGTGGTTTATCCCCCAACCCATCGTTGACTTTTCACCCGCAAAAGCCGAACGTCTCATCACATTCCATGAAGTCCATTCTTACCACCACTCTTTGTTTCCTCGCTGCCAGCGCACTACACGCCACCACGCCTGGTGCCGTCACCTCGTTCACTCAGCAACCTGAAGCCCGCAGCTACTCGGCAAAAACAGCCAACGGCATCGACTTCAAAATCGTTTTCTACCGCGATGACGTCTTCCGTATCCTCGCCGCACCTGAAGGGAAATTTGCCGATCCCAAAAACGATCCTAAAAAAGCACAGATCCTCGTCGTCAATGATCCCGCCAAAGTGCAAGTCAACGTGAAGGACACCGATACCTCCGTCATCTTCGCCACCGCCAAGCTAACTCTCAGTTTAGATAAAAAAACCTCCAAGTTCTCACTCGCAGGTGAAGATGGAAAATTACTTTGGCGCGAAACCCAACCGCTCGATTTCACAGAAGGCAAAAAGAATCTCACGGTGCAAACCCTCAGCACCACGAAGGACGAACACTTCTTCGGCGGCGGCCAGCAGAACGGCTACTTCACCCACAAAGGCACCAAAATCGAAATCCGCGCCGATGGCAATTGGAACGAAGGCGGAAAACCCAACCCCGCTCCCTTCTACATGTCCAGCAAAGGCTACGGCGTGTTGCGCAACACCTTCTCACCCGGCCACTACGACTTCGCCGATGCCACGCACATCAAGCTCGACCACAAGGAAAACCGCTTCGATGCCTACTACTTCGTCGGCAGAAACTTCAAGCGCGTGCTCGATCTCTACACGCAATTCACGGGCCGACCCAACTTCGTGCCCATCTGGGCGCTCGAGCTCGGCGAGGCAGATGCCTACATGACCCGCGATCCCAAGACCAAGGAATTACTTAAAAACCCTGACGGCTCTTATGTGGAAACTACTCCCGACTGCATTGACCGACTCGCCAAAAAATACCGCGAGCACGACATGCCCGGCGGCTGGATCCTCCCGAACGATGGCTACGGCTGCGAATACGTCGAGCTTCCTTACGTTGTTAAAGAACTCAAAAAACTCGGCTTCTACACCGGACTCTGGACCCAGCGCGATCTCACCAAAACCAAGTGGGAAGTCGGCACCGCCGGCGTGCGCGCGCAGAAACTCGACGTCGCATGGACAGGCCCCGCTTACCAGTTTTCGTTAGACGCCAATAAAAAAGCATGGACCTCTCTAACAACAAACTCCGAGAGTCGAGGCTTCGTCTGGACCGTGCAAGGATGGGCCGGCACCCAGCGCTACTCCATCTGCTGGACCGGTGATCAATACGGCTCATGGGATCTCATCCGCTACCACATCCCCACCCTCATCGGCTCCGGCTTATCTGGTCAGGCCTACGCCACCACAGACGTCGATGGCATCTTCGGCGGCAGCCCAGAAACCTACACCCGCGACCTGCAATGGAAATGCTTCACCCCCGTGCTCTACGCCATGAACGGTTGGGCGGGAAAAATCAGCAAATCCCCGTGGGCCTACGAGGAACCCTACATTTCCATCAACCGGAAATACCTCAAGCTCAAGATGCGCCTCACTCCTTACATGTATAAATACACGCGCGAGGCGTATGACACCGGAGCCCCCATCGTGCGCGGCATGGTCTGGGAGTTTCCTAACGACCCTAAAACTTACGACCGCTCCACGCAGCACCAGTTTATGTTAGGCGAATCGCTTCTAGTAGCTCCCGTTTACACCAGCACCAAGGTCAACAAGGGCTGGCGGAAAGAAGACATCTACCTGCCCGAAGGAAATTGGATCGACTACTGGGACGGCCGACGCATCACCGGCCCAACCGTCATCGACGCCTATCCTGCGCCGTTGGAAAAACTCCCCATGCTCGTCAAAGCCGGAGCCATCATCCCGATGTATCCCGAGATGCTCTACAACGATCAAAAACCAAAAAACCCACTCACCTTTGACATCTATCCGCACGGCGAAAGTGAGTTCGTTCTCTACGAGGACGACGGCCTAACAAAAAAACATCAGCAAGGCGAATTTGCGAAACAAAAGATCACCGTCATCGCACCCGAGAACTCCCAAGCGGGAAGTATCCAAATCATCGTGAACCCGCCGGAAGGAAAGTTTGATGGCCAACTATTAAAACGCATCTACCAGTTCCAAGTCCACGCCGAGAGCAAACCGCAAAACGTCATCGTCGCAGAAAAACGCGCACCCGAGCACCCAAACCTCGCCGCCTTCAACAAAGCCGAAACAGGTTGGTTTTTCGATGCCGATGACCGCCGAGGCATTGTCCACATCAAAGCCAACTCCATGGACGTGAAAAAACGCCTCAAGGTGATTCTTCTCATTGATGAGTCCGCCCGTATCGCCGCCTCCCCACCTTACCCTGTGCCTGAAATCACACCGGACATTGATAAAACAAGCATCCGCGCCACCGCCAGCTCACAGCACGGTAGCGGCCCCATCCAAAATGCCTTCGATGGCACTCCCGAAACCATCTGGCACTCGAACTACAGCAAGAAAAACCCTGGCAAATACCCCTACGATATCGACATTGATCTAGGCGGGCTCTACGCCATCAATAGCTTCCAATACCTACCTCGCAACCCCGCAGGAAATGGCATGTTAAAAGGCTATGAGATCTACATCAGCCGAGCTAAAGGCACCTTTGGCAAACCCATCGCCAAAGGTGAATTCACCAAGGGCGGGGGACTGAAAAAAATCCCCCTACCAACCACCTGGGGAGAGTTTATGCGTGTCCGTTTCACCTCCGCACAAGCGGGTGAGAACCATCCGCACGCCTCTGCGGCGGAGTTTGACATCACCCAGGATCTCAAGGCAGAGCCGCTCAAGGATGTGATCACTTATCTCAGCGAATTAAAGCCCGCCAGCAGCAAAGGTGAGTTCAAAATGAACCAGTCGATCGGCGGAAAACAAATCACGGTCAACGGCCAAAGCTACGCCAAAGGCATCGGTGCCAAATCCGGCTCCGAGATCACCTACCAGCTCGATGGAAGCTGGGATAAACTCTCCGGCCACGTCGGCATGGATGATGAAGTAGGTGATGGAGGCACCGTCATGTTCCGCGTTTACGGCGACGGCAAAATCCTTTTCGAGAGTCCGAAGCAAACGGGCAAAAGCATCAAGCAGCTCATGGAGCTCAACGTCAAAGGAGTCAAAACCCTCCGCCTCGTCCTGTTAGACACCGGAGACGGCTCAGAAAACGACCACGGCGATTGGGTAGATGCCCGCCTCACCCGCAAAGGGAGCGAATAGCACACGAATTAGTAGCCGACTCTAGGATTGAGGATGAGACCAAATGACGCGAGCATTTCGAGGCTCTCATCGATGGGAATCTTCTAACATGTTACCAAAATAAGAAACAAGCTGGCACTCCTGAGCAAGGAGAGGCATAATGTCTCTAATGAGAGTCTTCACACATTTACTCATCGCCACGCTTTTCTCAGTAACCAGCGCGCCAACAATCTCCGCTGAACAAAAACTTGCAGACCGCTACCCCAGCGAGCTTGCCAAACTAAAGGCAGAACTTACCGCCTCCATCCCCGCCGTGGACAAGCTCAAAAAAACGGCTTTTAACAATGCCCGCAAAGCCGAAGCCGCCGCCAAAGCAGAGGTGGAAGCAATGCAGAAACGCATGGGCGAAATCAACACCGCCAAGGCGCTCGTTGCCCACGCTAAGGGCAAATGGATCGGCGGTGCAGATAAAGGGATCTCCGCCGCTAAGGCAAAGTTAAAAAAAGCCAGCACTGAGCCAGAACGCCAAGCAGCGCTCAAGGAGCTAGCCCACTGGACGAAGAACCGGCAAGACGGCATGGATGCCCTCAAGGAGCGGCAAGCCAAGTTCGAAAAAGCCGAGCAAGACCGCCCCGCCATTGAGGTAAGATTAAAAAAAGCAACCCAAGCACTCGCCTCCGCAAAATCCTCCACACTCATCGCTGTCAAAAACCTAGGCCTCACGCCGTTTCTAACAAGTAACAAACTCGACGCCAAACTCGCAAAATACATCGTCCTAATGGAGGCCACCCCGCAGAAGCTCAACACCTTCGCCCAACAAGGAAAACCCCAACAGCAGTTGATTGACCACATGCTTTCATCAGACAAACTTCTCGTGCAAATGATGACCGCAGATGGCGCAAAAAAATCTAACTACACCCGCGCTATTCAAATCTATCACGATATCTGGAAAGCCAGCCCCAAGGCCGCCGAGGGTGCCTTGCAGAGACTCGCCATCGCCATCAGCCTAGAGCATGCTGAGCCGATCAAGCAACGCAACGCCATCGCAAAGAAAGACGCTCCCGCCACCGTCGATCCCGTCAAACGCTACCTGCACTATGAAAAAGCACTGCTCAACGGCGAGCTGGATGCATGTTTCCAAAACCTAACGACATGGGATTACCGCATGGTGGTCAATGGCGAGGAGCCGGATGAAATTCTTAGCTGGGGGCGCAAGATGTTGCGTAATTACCGGCCAGATCACATCAGCACTACAGACTACCGCTGGCGCTACGTTGCTGCTGTTAGAAGTGATATCCGCTACGGCTCACAGGACAATAAATACGATAAAGATGAACTACAGTTTTTCCAGAACATCCTGATGAACGGAGGAGTCTGCGGACGGCGCGCCTTTTTTGGTCGGTTCATGCTCCGCTCCTTCGGAGTTCCCACAACCGCCAGACCTCAACGTGGCCACGCCGCGCTGGCTCACTGGACGCCAGATGGCTGGGTCGTCTGCCTCGGAGGAGGATGGGGCGCAGGATATACCAAGACGCGCTACGGCAAGGACCTAGACTTCCTCGCAAACACCCAAGCGCGCGCAACAGGTGCGCCGTTTATGCAAGTAAAACGCGCCCAATGGATCGGCGATGTTCTAGGTGAAAGCCGCGTGTTTGGCCTGCTCTCAGGCAAGCCCGATTTCTGGAACAGCGTGGCACTCTACACGCAGAAAATGATCATTACAGATGCCCAATCAAAAACTCTCGCCCCAGTTGGAAAAGACATCGGTGAGGCCAACGAAACCAAGGAGAAGGTAGAGATCACCAAAGCCACAATCACCGCCAAAGACCGCCAGGTTTCCATCGCTGCCAATGGCATCATCACCATCCCTGCCGCCGCCACAAGTAAGCCGACCAAGAGCAGCGGCAAAATCATCTTCATGGATAGCAACCTCGGCGGCAAGCAGCTGCACTACAGCCGCACGGGAAGGCACCAGGAGTTCGAATACACCATCAACGCGCCGCGTGCGGGCAGCTATAATCTAACGGCCCGCGTTGTCACCCCCAGCTGGAAGCAAAACCTGCTTCTCAACGTAAACGATAATAAGCAAGCTGTGTCTATCGATCTACCATTCACTGTTGGAATGTGGGAATCGACAAAACCTGTTAGAATAAATCTTGTAAAAGGAAAAAACCAACTCCGCTTCACCCGTAACGGAGACACCAAAGGCATCACCATCAAGGACTTTACCCTGTCCCCTGCTTCTCCATAAAAAATTTGATTTTATACCTATCAAAAAATCATCTCACAAAGGTTCTTTCTTTCTTCCCACTCACTTATATTCGATCAATGAAATTTCTTACATCCATAATCCTTCTATCTTTCTCAATAAATTCATTAGCTGATATAGCGTCTGGCATTGCTGCTTACAACAAAAAGGACTATAATACGGCTAGGGATGAGTTCCGTGCTGCAGCAGACTCAAATGATCCTCAAGGCATGCACCTGCTTGCTGCGCTCTATTACTCCGGACATGGCGTCGAAAAAAATCTACCCCGATCTGTAGAACTGTTCTCAAAGGCAGCCAAAAACGGCTATCGACCATCTCAAGCTAATCTCGGCTTAATGTATCAGAAGGGAGATGGTGTTAAGAAAGACATCAAGAAAGCAATTTTCTATTACACTGCTGCCGGAAAACAGGGTGATCTTCAATCGACTTATAACCTTGGTCAAATCTACCGTAAGGGGGACGGCATCAAGCAAGACCTAACAAAATCATCCACTTACTACAAATACGCTGCAGAGCGAGGGCACGTCCCAGCCGTTAACGAATATGGTCTTTTATTTGCCCAAGGTCATGGTGTGAATCTTGATTACATAGAAGCATTTGCTTGGATATCCTTCGCCGCCAAGGCTGGAGATGCGCAGGCGATCAAAAACCTCAACCAGCTAAAAGAAATTTTGGGCGATAAGATGGAGCTCGCTGTAAAACGCGCTAAAGCCATTGAAACTATCATCAAAAAACAGAGCGTAAAAAAACAACCAGTTAGTAAGTAATCAATTCCCTCGGATAGCCCAATATAACATGAAAGCCATCTACCTAACACTATTCTCATTCATTCTACTTTCCACGGCTTGTGAGAAAATTAAAAAACAACAGCAGCACAAAAGCTCTATCAACACTCTTATTTCTAGAGTGTCTAGCGGAGATGCTAGTGCCATTGACCAACTCATTTCAGAGCTCTCCGTGGCGGAATCCGATCTCGACAACACGCACCTAATTGGCGAATTATACTACGATGCTGGCTATGCGGTGAACGAACTTGGCTTAGTGCAAAAAAAGGTGTCGCACCATGAAAAGGCACGTGAGCTATTTAAAAAAGCAGATAATCACATTGATGACGATCAGGGATTACTCAATCAGGGTACAATCACCACGGCTCTAGCAAGCACCTATCATCGTATCGGCTTGCTGCTTTATCCAGACCCGCGAGCCAAAGCGGAGTTAGATACTGCGCTAACACTTTACACAGAGGCCACTAAAATTCTCCGTGCGAGCCAAGATTTCCAAAACTTATCCATTACCCTCTACAGCAAAGCTTCCATTTATGCTACATGGGGAGACTATGATCGGGCCATCCCTCTCCTTGAGGAAGCCGTCTCTCTAGATCGGAAACACAATCTACCAGACCTAGCAGAAGACGAGGCGTTGCTAAAGCAAATCAAGCATTTGCAGAGCGAGCAACGTAACAGATAAGCTTAGCTTTAAGAACTAACTCTAAGCACTGAAACGGCCAAACAATCGTGATAACAGAATCTCTCTCTCCCGAACAAGCGCGGAAGCTTGCGTTGCTATCACAAAGGGTGCTGGCGGCTAAGAAACCTGGCTGCGCTACGGCGGCGACCTTGGCGGCGATCCAGCACATCGGCTACATCCAGATCGATACCATTTCTGTCATTCAGCGTGCGCATCACCACACGTTGTGGAATCGAAACCCGCGCTACAATGCCACCCAGCTTGATCAACTTGTTGATGACAAACAAGTTTTTGAATACTGGTCCCATGCCGCCGCCTATCTTCCGTTTTGTGATTATCGGTTCAGCCAACCACGCAAAAACGCCCTCGCACGGGGTGATCAAAGCCACTGGTATGAGCGCGATCCAAAGATGATGAAACATGTGCTCAAACGCATCACCACCGAAGGCCCGTTGATGGCAAAAGACTTCGAGCATACTGGTCCAAAAATGCGCGACTGGCACAGCAAGCCCGCCAAACGTGCACTAGAACATTTGTTTTTCCAGGGCGATCTCATGATCTCTAAGCGAGTCAATTTCCACAAAGTTTATGATCTAACAGAGCGGGTAGTTCCCGAAGGCACGGACATCTCAGAACCCGATGAAGAAGAATACATACGCTTTCTTATCACTAGCTACCTCAAAGCAAACGGAATGGCTCAAGCGGAGGAAATCGCCTACCTACGCAAAAACACAAAACGCAAAATCACAGCCACCCTCAAGGACATGCACGCGAATGGTGAGCTCATTCAGGTGAGTGCTTGTGGCAAGCTCTACTACGCGTTTCCAGCATCGCTTGGGCTACTGGATAAACCTCTCTCTCGCCGTAAACTTAAAATCCTCTCACCCTTCGATAACCTCGTCATCCAGCGCAAGCGTATGAACGATTTGTTTGGTTTCGATTACCTCATCGAGTGCTATGTGCCGAAGGCTAAACGTCAATACGGCTACTTCTCATTACCCATCTTGTGGGACGGCAAACTTGTCGCACGCATGGACTGTAAAGCTGACCGAAAAAATTCCCTGCTACACATCTATCACCTCGCGATGGAGCCTGATGCATTAAAAAGCAACCCTGACCTCGATGCCTTTTTCACCGCGCTTCGTAAGAGGGTGTCTAAAAAGTCCTAACGAGCCAATCTAGCGACCATAATTCTGGACATCGAAATGAGGATGAGTGAGGTGGTCTCGTTTTTGTAGCCAGTAAAAAGTGAGTTTTATTGATGCTTT